>NZ_CAUFYA010000006.1:0-146857 GCF_959596855.1 uncultured Butyricimonas sp. | reverse complement strand
ATTACAATTTACGAGCTTTTCGTAATTCTATTTCTCCTTATGACGGAAAAGACGGGAAATTGAAATTCCCTACTTCATACAAAGACGTGTACTATTTTGAAAAAGGTCTATTCGCTCCCATGTACAACTACTTTTTCGGAAACCGAGAAGCAGCAAATAATGCTTACGCCTTACAGGATAGTTTGAACGAGTTCTACAATAATTCTACAGACTGGTGGAGATATATCTACCGTACAGCAAACGTGTACAACGCGAACTTACAAGCAAGCGGAGGAGGAGAAAATATGAATTATATGGTAGGAGCAGGATATTATAAAGAAGAAGGTATCATGCTCGGAAGCGATTTCGAACGCATAAATGTAGTCACAAACTTACAAGCAAATCCCTCGAAACGCCTCCAACTCAATAATCAACTCTCACTTTCATATAGCGACCGGAGTCGTGGTGGAAAAGGAGGTACAGGACAAAAAATAGAAGGCATCACGGTAGATCCCATGAGGCAATCGTCATTGTTACCCGGTAGCAAATACGTGAAAGAATACTTACTAAAAGACCTTAATGCCAATATAGAAAAAAATCAAAGTTATTCCTTACGTTACAATCTTGTGCTGGACTACGAGATAATCAGAGGTTTGAACCTGCGGATATCCGGTGGAATTGATTATAATCAACAAAATCAGAATAATTTCAAACCAAGTACTGCAGACAAAAATTACCATCAGTCTTTTACCAGGGGAACCATAGCAAAAAACATCTCTATTTTGAATGAAAACCTGCTGACTTATGACTTTAAAGTTAAACAAGATCATCATTTCAATATTTTACTGGGTTTATCTTTCCAAAAAGACCAAAATTATTCGAATCAAGGGGAAGCAACAGGAGGTCCTAATGATTACGTACATTATGCTACTGGAAAATGGGGAAACAGCGATGGTCTATTGAATAAAAACGATGGTGCCGATAAAGATAAAAACCCGACTTGGGTGTCAGCTTACAAATATGAATCCAGTCTTGAAGAACAACGGATGAATAGTTATTTCGGTCGATTACGATATAATTATAAAGAAAAATATATGCTGGAAGCGACTATTCGACGGGATGGCTCATCTGTGTTCGGAGAGGACGTACGCTGGGCTACCTTCCCTTCCGTTGCGGCAGGTTGGGCATTCTCAGACGAATCATTTATGAAACCGCTTTATTGGTTAAGTTTTGGCAAAATACGGGCAAGCTGGGGACGTTCCGGGCAGAAATTCAATCAGCCCTATCTGGCACACGGATTAATGGCAAGCGTATATGAATCTTTTTTAGGCACTAGAGGTATGGCTCCAGATGTAACCGGAGGATTATTAAACCGAAAATTAAGCTGGGAAAAAACAGATCAATACGATATCGGCTTGGATCTAAGTTTTCTAGATTACCGCATCAAGATGACTATTGATTATTATTACCGTTACACGAAAGGACAATTACAAAGAATCACTCTTCCCGGAGACTGGAACTTTCAAGATTTCCAATGGCAAAATGCTCTTGCGGTATCGAATGAAGGACTGGAGTTGGAATTAACCGCAGATATTTTCCGGGAAACTGCCGTGAAGTGGCGAATGAAACTGAACGCCTCTCGTAACTGGAATCGTTTTGAAAAAAGTAGTGACGGATTCGATTTTCTGGAAAATGTCATCGGAAAATCTTTGTACAATATTAAAGTTTACAAAACAGACGGTTTTTACAATTCTATAGACGAAATTCCATATTACCCGCAATCCTATGGTTTCCCCAAGCCTCTTCGTACGCTCAGGGGTGTTTACTTTCCCGGAATGCGAAAAATTATCGACTTGAATAACGATGGGGTTATCATGTCTGACAAAGACAGATACTTTGCAGCCAGTCCTCTTCCCGTGGCTCATGGTGGATTTATCAACGAGATCAAGTGGAAGCAATTCGATTTAAATATTTTCTTTACTTACTCGCTGGGAAGACATATCCTTAAAGTTTACGATGATATAGCCCTTAGACCCACCAGCGGGGGAGAACCCATAACTTATGATATTCGCCACATCGACTCGTGGACCAGTCCTAATAGCAAAAAAACGGATTATCCCAATTTAATATCATATAGTGAAGAAAATCAATATAACGGGCTATATGATTGCGACATAGAGAATGTGCACATGGTTCGTTTGAAACAACTTACACTAGGATATAACTTACATGAACGAATTACAAAAAAACTCGGTCTTAGAGGAGTCCGTGTATTCATCACGGGAGAAAACGTATTTTTACTCTCGAATTATTCCGGACTCGATCCCGAGATAGTGGATATTACCAAGGGAATAGACAACTTAAGTTCATACCCGCTACCGCGCAAATTCACCGTTGGGTTAACTGTCAATTTCTAAAATCTGTGATTATGAAAAAATTAATATTTCTTACACTGTTTTTTCCTTTATTTTCTTGCAATGACTGGCTACAAGTTGAGTCGGAAATTTCTGTGACGTACCGCAATTATTTCCAAAACGAACAAGATGTTGAGAAGATTTATATCACAATGCTAGGAACAGAAAGGAAGATATTTTCACCCTCTAGCCTTAATGCATTAAATTTTGCCGCAATGTACTGCGATTACACGAGCAGAGAATTAGAACTCTTCCGCACACTGGATCCCAATGTATATGAAACATCGGCAGGAAAGAATTCTATACAATGGCGAAATTATTATCACATAATTTATCTTGCCAATATGCTAGAAGAAAATCGACACCGTTTTATGAATGTAACAGAAGAACGTGCAGACTACTGGATCGCACAGGCTAATTTCCTCAAGGGATTAATGTATTTCGAAATTGCTCGACGCTGGGGGGAAGCCCCGATAGCTCCTTCGACAGAAGATGCCACAGCACTTGCTAAAAGTCCGGTAGATACGGTATTAGCTTATGCCATTCGAGCAGCAGAAAAAGCCTTGATATTACCCACGCACGATAAGTTAACAGATAGCAAAGGAACGAAGGTCTATAGCAGGCAATATGCAAGTATCGGAACTGTACGGACGCTACTCGCCAACATCTATGCATGGATGGGCGGTCTCTATGGCGAAGAAAAATACTGGGAAAAAGCAGAACAAGAAGCATCTCTGGTAATAAATGGCAAAGCGGGAAACTACAATCTAGTGAGCCTAAAAGAACTCGTAGAAAACACCTTGAGCTCCAAACGTGACGTGACCGAAGTAATCTATGCAATGGAATTAAACGAACAAGATGATGAGAGGTTCTGGCAAGGCTGGTTCAACGAAAGCTGTGAAGGTTTACATTTTCTTAACTACCCATACACGACAACTGATCCCAAGAAAATCGAAACAAATAATTATCTCACTCGAATCAAAGTATCTACCATAGAAAAATTGTATCAAAAAACAGATTTACGCCGAAAAGAATACTGGTACAGACTTGGAGATACGATTCATATCCCTGTATATGACGAGGAGTTAGAAAAAAACACGTTTGAAGTTTTCCAGCCTACATTTGCCTACATCAACAAATGGCGTGAGCCCGTTTATTCCGTGAACCCAGGAATCAACGCAGGTACACCGGAAGGCAGATTTCTCATATTAATGGACGGTAATAGTATATACTGGCGTTTAGCTGATCTCATCCTGTTACGGGCAGAATGTCGCGCACATTTAGGAAGAACGGATGCTGTAAATGATTTAAACCGTATCCGGGAACGTGCCGGACTCTTGAAGTATAACGGTTCCACGGAAAAAGAAGTTTTGTTAAAAGAAATCTTCGATGAACGCGACCGGGAACTATTCGGTGAAACCTGTCGCTATTACGACATCGTAAGAAATGGGTACTACCGTGATTTACTAAAGGGAAATTACAAGACATTAACAGACGAAGATGTAAAAAACGGCGCACTCTATCTTCCCGTCGGCTCTGGCGCATTTAACAAGAATACATTAATGAAACAAAATACTTATTGGTCATGGTATCTAAAATAACAAACACACTTATAGGAATAATATGCTTGTTCTTAATCAGCTTGTGTTCCTGCACGAAATATAATTATATCGACGGAGGAGTCGCAGAAGGAATACATGATTGCTCCATGTGGGAATATTTCCAACGGCAAACCGTGGACTGGGATTCCACAATGATCATGATCGAACATGCCGGGATGAAATCTATCTTCGATGGCAGTGGACCACACGAACAAATTACCTTTTTCGGTATTACCGATATTGCCATCGCAAGATATATGTTGAAACACAATTATGCCCTAGATCAAAACAAACTGGCGGGGCAAGCCGTGGACGACGAAGATTATTGGAACAAAGTGACAGACATCCCGGCAAGCACGTGTGAATCTATATTGAAAAAAATGATCGTTCCTCAACGATTAATGCTAAAAGATATTCCTCTCGGTTCAAGAACAAAAACATCTGACGGCAGGGAGTATATCGAAGACAAAGGCACTATACTTCCCGCACTATCAGGACAAATTTTCGCATGGATGGACCCGGAAGATTACAAAGAAGTAGAAGATGCCGGAGCAAAAAGATTGTTTATCGCTCGCCGATTAAATACCTCTTCCAACTGGAGAGTAGCCTCTACCGATATTCAAACAAATACAGGAGTGGTACAATCCATGGGATATGATTTTGAAATAGATAATTTTTAAAACTTAAAGAACAATGAAAAATTTAATCTATTTACTTATTTTGGGTACAGCCTCTCTATTCTCCGCTTGTCATGACATAACAGTCGGCTATCTGTTCGTTGCCCCAACAGCAGGTTACTCACAAGACACGATGCCTATTTTCAATATTGAAAATGAGATTAAACGATTGAATTATCTTCAAGAAACTTTTAAAATAGAGACGGCAGAACAACAAGATCAATTAGCTCAATTAGAAGTCGAATACAAAGAAAAATCTCAAGAAGCAAGAGATGCTTACGACGAAATGCTGGGGCCTTTAGAGGACGAAATGGACGCTGACCCGGACAACTTTGACTATGACCATTATTTCGATGTTTATTATGAATGGTCGGAAAAATACGAAGAGCCCCTTTTTGATATTACTAATGAAATCGAAGAGATAAAGAATGAATTGGATCGTATCGCTGAAGAAATGGGACTGGATGCACCGGAGGTAATTGCCAAACATATTGAGGAGTACCATAACAAAATTGATTTTAATCTTCCATGGACCACGCCTCGAATAGAAGGAGTACAAGGCACAGAACCTCTAATTTACACGGTGATCAGTGTTAAAAATGAAAATCCGGAAAATGCAGCCAAGTTCATGAATTACGTGGGGACAATGGGTGGAGGAGTCATCTATGTAGATCTCAATGTCGATGTTCCTGTCGGAACTTATACTGTGACTTTGGAAGTAAAAAATGAAGGGAGAACCAAGATTCTTAATGATGTATTCACATTCCTCGTTAAAGCTGAAGATTCAGATACACCTATTGAAGAATAAACACAAAGGTTGTGGTAAGTTCAATTTACCACAACCTATCTTTCTTAAAATTTTATTTATAACACATGAGAAAAATATTTTACATGATGGTGTTCCTAATGTTAGGAACATTAGGAAACCTATCGGCTCAAATGACGCTTTTTAAAGGCACATTTGACGAGGCTTTGAAGAAAGCGCAACAGGAGAAAAAAGATTTGTTCGTGGACTTCTTCGCCGAATGGTGCGGACCTTGCAAGGCAATGGCAAGTCAGGTATTCACGCAAAAAGAAGTCGGAGACTTTTTCAACTCCCGTTTCGTGTGCATACAAGTAGACGTGGATGCCCAAGAGAACAAAAACATCGCGAAGAAATACAACGTAACAGCTTTACCGACCATGGTGTTTATCAGTCGGGAAGGTAAAGAATTGCGCCGGGTGCAGGGAACCGTTCCTGCCGAATCGCTTGTTAAAGAAGCAAAGATTGCCACAGGAGAAGAATTGAGTTTCGAGCAATTGTACGAGAAATACAAAAAGAAGAAAAACGACCTCGACGTGCAACAACTATTATTAATTGAGGCTCCGGCATTTATTGCCATGCAACAGGGATACAACCAACAGAAATGGGGAACCCGTATCGAAAGCCTTTTCCCGGAATACTTGAAAAACAAGAAAATCGAGAACATGGCGAACGAGACGGATTTTTTGGTACTGACCATGTACCACCGCACGACTTCCAAGGAAGACCCTATTTTCGATTACATGGCACAGAACTACTCCAAATTTGCCAAAGAAATCGGGAAAGATAACGTGGCCCGCTACTTGGTTTCGTTGAATAATTCATATATCATTCAACTTTGTAAAAAAGGAGATCTCAATTATAAAAAAAGGCTCGAACGGGTGAACGGAGATTTGAAAAATGTTTACTCGGAATTCTCATTTGGCAACCTTTCGGTTCTGGATGCCCTCACGTTACTTGCCGATGCCACATACAGCCTCCACCGTCATGACGATAATACCTTCTTCGATAAGATGGATACCTATCTTGCCGGAAAAGGGGACAAGACGGAGTTGAACGATTACATCCAACCCCTACAAGACATCGCCGTCGTGTACGAGGGAAAGTTGTCGGAAAACGCTTACCGGAGATGCATCAACTGGATTGCCAAAGCCCTGACATTCGACAACGTGGGAGCGTCAAATCGTACCCGCCTGTTGATGATGATGGGGGACTGCTTGAAAAACACGGGCGATAACGCCAAAGCAAAGCAATCCTATAACCAAGCATTCCTGGCGAGCGCGCAAATCGAGAACAAAATGGAGATGCAACAACTCCAACAAGGAATCCAACAATCGTTACAAGGCTTATGAAAAAAATATTACTCCTTATATGTATTATCGGGTTGTTTACCCCAGCAGTACTACACGCGCAAGACAGAGCAAACGTGTTCCGCCACGGGAAACTGAACAACGGGTTAACCTACTACGTGCGCCATACGTCCATGCAGCCGGGGAAGGCAGACTTTTATCTGGTACAAAACGTGGGAGCACTCATGGAAGAGGACAACCAGAACGGGCTTGCCCATTTCCTGGAGCACATGGCTTTCAACGGGAGCGTGAGTTTCAAGGAAGGGATTCCCAATTTCTTGAAACGCCGGGGAGTGACTCGCTTTAACGCACAAACGGGACAGGACGAAACGGTGTACTACATGACGGGGATTCCCACGAATGACACAAAACTGCTGGATTCCTGCATCCTCGTGATGAAGGACTGGTCGGGTTTCCTGTTGCTCAAGCCGGACGAGATTGATAAAGAGCGAGGAGTTATCCGGGAAGAACGCCGGATGCGCCGGAACTTGGGTGCCCGCGTAAAAGAACAAACGGACGCATTCGTCTTCAATAACAGCAAATACGCCACTCGTAACGTCATCGGCAGCGAAGAAATCATAAACAACTTCACTCCCGAAGAATTACGGGCTTATTACAACGACTTCTACCGTCCGGATCTGCAAGCCGTGATCATTGTCGGGGACATCGATGCAGACAAAACAGAAGCCGAAATACAGCGTCTATTCAACCCCATACCGAAACGGGAGAACCCGAAACCCCGGTTAGTGTACGAGATCCCGGACAATAGCGAACCGTTTTACACGAAAGTGTTCGACAAGGAAATGACGGAATCTTCCATAACGCTGCTCAAACGGGTACGGCAAACGCCACCCGCCTCGCTGAAAGAGATGATGAAAGAGAATTTGATGAATATATTCTACAACCAGATCGTGGAGAAATACCTGCAAAAGTATATCGAAACGCAAGACCCAGCGTTCGTGCAGACCATGGTCGGCTTCAGCGGACTGGTGCGGAATTACGACCGATGGAATATCTACATGCAGGCTTACCCGCACAAGGAACGGCAAGCCTTGAAAGATTTGATGGAAGAACTGGAACGCGTTCACCGCTATGGAATAAACGACAAGGAAGTAAAGGAACAAATCACGGCATATCTCTCCGGACTGGACGAGACGGAAAAAAACAAGGACAAGTTCCCGAACGAGGTGTACGTGCAAATCTACCAAAACAATTTCCTTGAAGGGAAACCGATCACGAGCATAGAAGAAGACATCGCCCTGTCGCGGGAAATACTATCGGGACTCACGGCAAAGGATATACAGGACTGGATTGCCTCGTGGAACAACGATAGCAAAAATTGGGTATTTATCATGCAAGGCAACGACCCGGATTATGATTTCCCGACAAAAGAGGAAATCGTGAATATCATGCAGGCAGCCAAGAATGTTGAAGCCGCGGCGGCTACCGAGGAAATCAAAGCGGTTCCCCTGTTGGATTACGAGGTAAAAGGCGGAGAGATCGCGAAAACCAAACAGATCAAAATGCTGGATGCCGAGGAATGGACGTTGTCGAACGGCTGCAAAGTATACTACAAATTCAGCGACCAAAACGGAATCAAGGTGAGCCTGTTGGGTGAAAGTTCCGGCGGGATGTCATTGCTCCCGGCAGAAGACCTGCCGTCAGCCTCGGCATTATCTACCCTAGCCATGTATTCCGGATTGTACAAACACGACGTGCAGATGATGCAGGAGATACTGAAAGGGCATCACGTGCAGCCCAATATCACGCTCGGGGAAACATTCGAGGGCGTGAGCGGCGTGTGTGATAACAACGAAATGGAAATGCTGCTCCAAATCATCTATTTGTTCTTCGAGCATCCCCGGTTCGACCGGAATGATTTTGACAAATTCGTGTATTTGAACAAACTACAAGCGGAAAACACACCCCGCACGGTGAATGACACGATAGCGGAACAGATGCAAAAGTTACGGGTAAAAGACTCTCCCCGCTTGTGGAAACAGGATGCCAAATTCTACGATGCCATGAATTACGACAAAATGGTCGCCATCTATCATGACCGTTTCCAAGATGCCTCGGACTTTACCTTTTATCTGGTAGGAAATATCCAACGGGAAGAAGCACAAAAACTGGTGGCGAAATACTTGGGAGCCATCCCGTCCATTCATCGGGTTGAAAAAGCCGTACAACACGACTTGAAAAAGGAAGGTTCCATCACGGAAACCATCACTGCTAATATCCCGGACAACAAGTACATGACGAACATCGAGTTCACGAACACGCTGAAATTAAAACCCGTGGAGGATTTGGCTATCGACGTGATTCGTTTCGTGCTCTCGAACCGTTACCAGAATATCATCCGGGAAGACGAGGGCGGTGCCTACGGGGTAAACGTTGCCGCATCATATAACGCTTACCCGACACACACGCAAGCCATTGCCGTCAACTTCCAGAGCAACACGGAGAAAGGCGACCGGATGCGTGCCATCGTCCACGAGCAGATTGACAAACTCGTCGCCGAAGGTGTAAACGAGGAAGACGTGGAAGATATGGTATTAATGATGAAAAAAGGACGTGCCAATATGCTGGAAAACCGAGGGAACGCCCATTGGCAGGAAGCCTTACGATATTATGCGGAAACGGGAAAAGATATCGACTCTCCCGTGATGTTCGAGAAACCGATTGAAAAACTGAATGCCAAGGTAGTACACGAGGTTGCCAAAAAGTTCTTCGGTTCGGCAACATGCGTGGACATTGTAATACGGTCAAAATAATAAGTAGTGCGCGTGTGTACCAAAGGGGATTGTTGAAAAATAATCCCCTTCCAAATTTACAACCATCTTACCCCTTTCTGTTTCTCGTACCGCAAACTCATGACAGTTAAATCATCCGACTGTTCCGCTTTTCCGGCGTAAGCATCAACATGAGCAATAATCTTCTCAACCAACTCTTTTGAAGACAAATTCTTGTTTTCTTCAATAAATTGAAACAACCGATCTATTTTATAGAATTTAGCATCCTCGTTCTGGGCTTCCGTTACCCCATCCGAATAAAGAAGCAATTGAGAACCCGAAGCGAAATAACACTCCTGTTCCTCGTATTCATAATCGGAAGACACGCCCAAAGGCAAATTATCGGCAGTCTTAAACATTTCCACCGTTCCATCCGGCTTAATAATTATCGGGTAAGGATGTCCCGCGTTACAGAATCTCAATCGCCGGGTATTCAGATTCAGTACTCCGGCAAAAAAAGTAACAAACATACTCGTGTTACCATTCCGAATAAGGCTGCGATTAATAACATTTACGATGTAATTCAATGAAGTATCTAACATCGCCACGGAACGCATCTGACTAATCGTGGTCGACATAAACAAGGCAGCCGGAACACCTTTCCCGGAAACGTCGCCGATGGCAAACCCGAACTCGTCCTCGTTAAGCATGAAATAATCGTACAAATCACCACCTACTTGTTTCGCCGGACGCAATACCGCGTGTATATCTATTGTTTCTCTGCCTGAAGGAGGAATAAATTGCTTCGGCACCATTCCCAACTGTATGTCATGGGCGATACGCAATTCACTTTGAATCTTCTCGTTGGCAGTCGTGGTATTCCGCAATTGTTCCACGTATTCCGTCAATTGGTGTTGCATAAACTGGAAAGATTCGTACAACTCACCCAACTCGTCTTTAGAACGAATAATCGGCAGAGGCGTGTTAAAATCTCCCCCGGCAATATTTCTTGCCGACATGGAGAAACGGGTCAACGGTTTCGTGATCCGTCGCACGGCTACAAAGCACATGATATAAACAAACACCAACAACAGCAGGAAACCGATTAACATATACATGTTAAACTGATTCAACTTCCCGAATACCTGAGCATAAGGGCACACGACCGCCATATACCAGTCCGTGGCAAAGACTCCGGTATAATAAACGTATGACAACGTCTTTTCATCCTTCACAACCAGACTTCCGCTTTTGCCCGCTGCCATTTCACGAACAAGTCTGGCAACATTGGGCTCCGAAGCCTCTTCCGCCGTCTGGAACATATTCTTCCCGATCGTCGTTTCCCCTTCTTTACGCATGATATATCGTCCTTGCTTGTCGATAATCACCGTGTAACTCCCCTCGTAAGGTTTCATCGAATTAGCCAAATCCCTCAACCATTTATTCGTCAAATCGACCGACAATACAGCAATCAGTTCCCCGTCTTTCCCATGGATCGGCACGGCGTATGAAGTAGTTATCACGTCCGGGTCCCCGGCATCCCGGTAAGGCTTACTCCAGTATCTGGTTTCCCGGGCTCCTTTATACCATCCCTTCTCGAAATAATTATAATCCTCACTCCCGACCTGCATAGTCTTCACCGTATCCCCACTCATGAAAGAATAGGGAGCGAAATAATGACCTTTCGACGGAAAATAATAAGGCTCGAAAGCGATAGCACACCCGAATATCTCTTCATTCTCCTTCACGATCCGGCGGGTTATCGAAAACAGGGAATCCGGATTCTCCACGTATGCCATAATCATCCAACCCAAGTTGTCCGGAATCTTTTCCACCTTACTCAACAAAGCACTCACTTTCAAATTAGCGATCTCCGCCATTGTTTCAATTTTATCTTCCGCCTCCTTCGATAACGTTTTCGTGGAGTAATGATAAAATATCCCGAAAAGTATAACGGATAACACTGTAATAAAAGAAATTACATAGAAACTTAATTTCGCGGAGAAAGATTTATTATATCGTGCATACATAATTTATCGTCAATTGATAACTACCCTCTATTAAAAGCAATTCAAGGGCACTAATATACAAAAAAACATAAAACAAACATAAGAAAACTAGTATTCCATCGTGCAAAAATAGAAAAATAATTTATCACAGACTTCTGTTTAAAAAATTTGTTCTTATTAAATATTAATGCTAACTTCGTCGCAAATTAAAGACGAAAACGTTTTAAAAATTAGTGTGATGTACGATCCATCAGAATATTATTTCGTTTTGGCCTATATCGTGGGAGTGTTAAAATTGTTCGGGGGACTATAAAAACTCGCCCGGGAATGATTATTCCCGATAATTTCTTTCAGCAACGTACAGTTGCATCCAGCTAAAAAGATAAATAACTTAAAATCAATAATCTTTCAACTATGCAAAAACAACTATTACTAGGTGTTGAAGCTATTGCACAAGGTGCCATAGACGGAGGTATATCCGGCGTATTTGCCTACCCGGGAACCCCTTCAACTGAGATCACGGAGTACATTCAAGAATCGAAACAGGCAATCGCCCGCAACGTTCACCGGATGTGGTCAGCCAATGAAAAAACGGCGATGGAAACCGCACTGGGTATGTCTTATGCAGGCAAAAGAGCCTTAGTATGCATGAAACACGTGGGTATGAACGTGGCTGCCGACTGTTTCATGAATGCCGCTATCACCGGGGCTAACGGGGGTATGGTAATCATCGCTGCCGATGACCCGTCCATGCACTCTTCTCAAAACGAGCAGGATTCCCGCGTGTACGGCAAATTTGCTTTAATTCCGATACTGGAGCCCTCCAACCAACAAGAAGCATACGATATGACTCGCTATGGCTTCGACTTGTCGGAGAAATTGGGAACCCCTGTATTATTGAGAATCACGACCCGTCTGGCTCACTCCCGTGCCGGTGTTGAACCACGTGAGGCAAAGGCCGAAAATGAAATGCGCCTGCCGGAAGACAAACGCCAATTCGTGCTCCTTCCCGCTATTGCCAAGAAAAGATATAGATTATTGTTGGACAAACAAATCGCTTTCGAGGAAGAGTCTGACAATTCACCATATAACAAATACATCGACGGAGCAGACAAATCCATGGGTATCATCGCCTGCGGAATCGGTTACAACTACCTGATGGAAGTATTCGGCGGTAATTGCCCTTACCCGGTAGTGAAAATAAGCCAATACCCGCTCCCGAGAAAAATGATTACCAAATTAGCCGAAAGCACGGAGAAATTACTCGTTCTCGAAGAAGGCTATCCCATTATCGAGGAAGCCTTGAAAGGTTACCTTGAAAAAGAAAACGTTCACGGACGTTTGGATGGTATTCTCCCGAGAGACGGGGAATTAAATCCCGACCACGTGGCAAAAGCATTCGGACTTCCATCCGTTGAAGGTGCTCCCGTACCTGAAATCGTAGTGCCCCGTCCGCCCGCTCTTTGCGTGGGATGTAGCCACAGAGACGTGTACACCGCGTTGAACGCCGTAGTGGCGGAGTACCCGAACGCTCGCGTATTCTCCGATATCGGCTGTTATACCTTAGGAGCACTTCCTCCTTTCCAAGCTATCAACTCTTGCGTTGACATGGGTGCTTCTATCACCATGGCAAAGGGTGCGGCTGACGCCGGATTATTCCCCGCTGTATCGGTTATCGGGGATTCTACATTCACTCACTCCGGAATGACCGGCTTGTTGGATGCTGTCAACGAGAAAGCGAATATCACGATTATCATTTCAGATAACGAATCTATCTCTATGACCGGAGGACAAGAATCATCCGCACTAGGACATCTGGAAGCTATCTGTAAAGGTATCGGTGTTGACCCGGAACACATCCGCGTATTACTTCCCGTACCGAAAAATCATGACGAATTGTGCAAGATCATCCGTGACGAGATCGAGTACAAGGGGGTATCTGTAATCATCCCGCGAAGAGTATGTATCCAGAAAGCCGCCAGAGACGCCAAGAAAAAGAAAAAATAAATTGACTCACAATCGATTCAATTTAAAATCTAAAATTTAAAATTTAAAATTATGAAGACAGACATTATATTAGCGGGCGTAGGCGGACAAGGTATCCTTTCCATTGCAGCAGCACTGGGTTCTGCCGCCCTCAACAATAACCTGTACATGAAACAAGCGGAAACTCACGGCATGAGCCAACGCGGAGGTGACGTACAGTCATTCATGAGAATCTCTGACAAACCGATATTCTCTGACTTGATCGCAAAGGGAACGGCAGACATCATTCTCTCGGTAGAACCCATGGAAGCATTACGCTATCTTCCTTTCTTGAAACAAGGCGGATACGTGGTAACCAACGCAACCCCGTTCATCAACATCCCGAACTACCCGGAAGAAGCTACTTTGATGGCAACCTTAAAGGCTCTGCCTCATCAAGTAATTATCGACGCCGATAGCATCGCCAAAGAAGCTGCCGGAAACGTACGTGCCAGCAACTTCGTGATGTTGGGAGCTGCTTCTCCCTTCATCGAAATTCCTTTCGAATACCTCGAAAAAGGTATTACTGCCATTTTCGAACGCAAAGGAAGCGATGTTGTCGAAATGAACCTCAAAGCATTACGTGCCGGACGTGCATTCGCTCAAAACTACATTAAATAATCGAATCAATAACAGGGCATAGCCCTAACCAATCCCCTCCCGTCACACGGAGGGGATTTTTTATATATATCCATTTCTTTAAAAATAATAACGGGACAAAATCAAAACAAAATTCATATTCTGAACGTTTAATTTACAATAGACATTAAAATTTAAGGTTATGACAGAGGATTATGAATTAAAAGATGATGTACATCGTCAACAGTACGAGTTCCGCATCGGTAATTATACACCCAAAATCGAGTATATAAAATCAATCAACGGGGAAATCTACCTTACACACACGGAAGTTCCGTCGGAACTGGAAGGTCGTGGAATAGGTTCACAACTCGTCGAAAAAACGCTAAAGGATATCGAGCGTCAAGGACTGCGTCTAGTACCGCTTTGTCCTTTCGTGGCCGCCTATATAAAGAGGCATCCCGAATGGCGGCGCATTGTTATGCGAGGTATAAACATCAAATAAAAACAGAACACCATGGAAAAGAAGTATGAATACACGAACGGAGAACTGACCATTATCTGGCAACCCTCAATCTGTCAACATGCAGGGATTTGCGTAAAAATGTTACCTAAGGTATATAACCCGCAAGAACGTCCTTGGATAAAGATCGAGAATGCAACGACAGACGAATTAATAGCACAAATCAATAAATGTCCCTCCGGAGCGTTGAGTTACAGGATAAACAAAGAATAAAAGAAAAAATTCCACCACAGATAAGAACAGGAGTGCGTGTCAAAACACGCACTCTCGTCCATAAAGTCTAAAAGTCCATAAGGTCGTAAGGTCAAACGTGCGGGTGGTATGCGTATCATTATATTGAATATCATTAATTTATTGGCTTATAGACGTTATAGACCTTAGGAGCCGAAGGCTCGACTTTTCATTTACGGCGGCGTAATAAATAACAAACAATAAATATCAGCAAAAAACAAAGCACAATCGTTGCCCCGGACGGAAGCTTCAATGCTGCTGACGCGAAAAGCCCGATAACAGAACCCACGCAACTAATAATCGTGGATAAAACCAATTGTTTCGTGAAGTTCTTGTAAAACATACCCGCTATTGCTTGAGGCATCGTCAGGTAAGAAATCACCAGAATAATTCCCGCCAACTTCATACACAGCACGATACACAAGGCTATCAGCACGGTAATACCAATCTCCAACCCGTTTAAAGCAACAAAATGCGTCCGACTGTACTCCTTGTCAAAAGCGATATAAAACAACGGACGATAAAACTTCGCGAAAAACAAGATAATTGCCAGACACAACACTCCCGACAGAATCACCTGTTCCCCCGTGACTGTAAGAATATTCCCGAACAGATAAGACAATAAATTAGGTGCGTATCCCGGAGTCAGGTAAATAAACAACACTCCTATCGCCATACCCGCCGACCAAAAGATACCAATCAAAGAATCTTCCTTAAACCGCTTATTATCCGAAAGGTATAAAATACAAAATGCCGCTGCCAAGGCAAACACGGCAGCCCCGAAAAGAGGTGACAAACCTAAAAAATAAGCCAATCCCAATCCCCCGAAAGAAGCATGCGTGATCCCCCCGCTAATAAAAACCATTCGTTTGGCAACAATATATGTCCCGATTAACCCACAACTCACGCCGATCAATATCGTGCACAAAATTGCGTTCTGGAAAAAACCGTATCTTAATAATTCAAACACCTTGGTAATTTTAGATTTATGATTTATGATTTTAGATTCCCACCGCACAAGGACAGTGCTTTTTCAATTTTCAATTGCCTTGTCGTGCTCCAACAACACCCGATGCGGTACGGTTCCGTGGGAAATCAACTCGATCGGACAGTTATACAACTTCAACTGTTCCGGTGTAATCAAGTTCGATTCGTGATAATGCAATCCCCCGTTCACACAGGCAATGGTCTTCACGTAGGAACAAATAGTTCCCAAATCGTGTGAAACCATCACGATACTCATTTTCTCGTTCAACTCTTTCAACAAAGAATAAAACTCAATCTCGAAATTCGAATCCACGTAAGTGGACGGTTCATCCAGAATCAGTATTTTCGGGGAGGATATGATAGCCCGACACAAAAATACCCGCTGCATCTGTCCCCCGGAAAGCTCTCCGATTGGACGATTTTTATATCTGAGCATGCCATACTTTTCCAGTATCTCATCCACCTTCCTCCGGTCAACTTTCGTGTAAGAATGAAATATCCCTTTCTCGGACATCAATCCGGATAACACTACTTCCTTTACACTGATCGGGAAACGAGCGTCGAACTTACTGTTTTGAGGCAAATACCCGAACAACGATTGCTTGGACGTGTGATAAATGATCTTCCCGGAGAAAGGCTTTATCAACCCTAATATAACCTTTAACAAAGTCGTTTTTCCACCCCCGTTCGGCCCGATAATTCCAATAAAATCATTCTCCCGTATGGTCAAGTTCACTCCTTGCAACACGGTCGTTTGCTCGTAACCTGCCGAAATATCCTTCAACTCCAAAATCTCTTTCATCCGGTTATTCCATTTTTTGTTCTATAATCTGAAGCAACGATTCCATTTCCTTTTTCCAGTCCGCACTCAACGGATCAATGGCAATAACCTCGCCGTCGATCTCCCGGGCTATAGCTTTGGCATTCATCACGTCAAACTGGTTCTGGATAAATACAATCTTTATACCTTTTGCCCGACAAGTATCGACCACCGCCTTGATATGTGACGGATTGGGTTCTTTTCCCTCGTCCTCGATCGCAATCTGTTCCATACCGTAATCTTTCGCCAGATAAGTCAAAGCCGGATGATAAATCAAGAAAGTCTTGTTCTGCTTCGCGGGAATAATCCTTCGGGCTTCCGCGTCGATACTGTCAATCTCCTGTTTGAACTGCTTGAAATTCTGCTCGAACTCGGTCTTCTTCTCCGGGAACTTTTCAGATAACACCTTACATATCGTTTGCGCCATCATACCCGCGTATCTTGGAGACATCCACACGTGAGGGTCAAAATTACCGGGGTGTGTATGATGATGCCCGCAATCACACGTTCCCTCTTCCAGCTCCATCCCCTCGGATTGCTTCACGAGTTGTATATGCTTCTCCTGTTTTTCCAGAAAAGGATACAAATTACTAATCTCGAAAGGCAGATACCCCACGGCAAAATAGATAGAACTATTATGCAACGCTTTCAACTGTTCGGTACTTAAATCACTCACGGCAGGATTAGCCCCCGGCGGAATCATCACGTTCACCTTCACGTAATCCCCCGCGATACGCTCCACGAAATAACGTTGAGGCAAGATACTCACGCTGATCGTCTTCTCCCGATCCTTGTTTTCATCACAAGCCCAAAGCAAGGCAACCAACATTAAAATGATTCCTATTCTCATTCGCCCGGGTATATCAGATTCTTTTCCTCGATCACGTCCAGCACTTCCGCCAGATATTTAGCAGCCTCATATTTCGCCATCGGCAGATTATGTAATAGATAATTACCGCAATCTTTTGCAGCAACACCGGGAACTTCACCTTCAAAATCACGAATAAAACGGAATGTTTCCCGCATCAATTCCACGATATCACGAGAAGTCAAATCACCCCGCATCAAAAAATAATTTCCCGTGCAGCACCCCATCGGTCCCCAGAAAATAATCTTGTCGCCCCACGTCTCGTGATTTCTTAAATAAGTCGCCGCAAGATGTTCTATCGTGTGCAATTCCCCCTGTCCCAACACGGGCTCCCGGTTAGGCTCCTTCATACGTATATCAAACGTCGTGATCACCTCTTCTCCTACATAATCTTTACGGGACACGTAGATCCCCCGCAACAGGCGAAGATGATCTATGGTAAAACTAGGTATTTTTTTCATTTTTATTCTTCAGATAAAACAGTGATTAACTTTCTAATCATCTCGAAAGAGCGTTTGGGAGCCTCTTCCCAGAAATTCAAATATTGATTGTAATGATCTTTGACTCCCGGGGTATCGCTAATAATACGATAACTCAAGAAAGGTACGCCACACAAGTAGCACACTTGCGCGATAGCGGTCGATTCCATATCAACCGCCAAGCCTTCTGGAAAACGCTTTTTGATCTCCATCAACTCCTCTTTCTCCGTCACGAAACGATCACCGCTGCAAATCAATCCCCCGTATACATTTCCGTCATGTTTCACGGACAAAGCCTGTTCATACAATTTCTTATCCGAAACAAAACGAGCCGGCAATCCTTGAATCTGCCCATACTCATTTCCTTCGCCGCACCACACGTCATGATAAACCATATTCTCCCCGATCACGATATCCATGACTTGTGTCAACGGGTCTATTCCCCCGGCAACACCCGTGTTTACAATCACCTCCGGGGCATATTGCCGGATCATTTCCACCGTCCCTACCGCCGCGCAAACCTTACCGATCCCGCTTTTGGCCAACACGACGTCAACTTCTCCCATACGCCCCTCGATAAAGGGGATTCCCCGAACCAAACGTTCCTTTCCCCCGTCAAGTAAAGATTTCACCAGACCGTATTCCGAAGTCATGGCTACAATTATACCGATCTTCTTCATCTTTTTTATTGAAAAAATGGATTCATACGTTTCTCTTCTCCTATCGTGGTAAACCCGCCGTGTCCCGGTATTACCCGCACATCATCCGGCAACACGAACAATTTTTCCCGGATTCCGTCTATCAACTGACGCATATCTCCCCCGGGTAAATCCGCACGTCCGACACTCCCTTGGAACAACACATCCCCGGCAACAAGCAATTTATCCTGTTCGCTATAGAAACAAAGTCCCCCCGGAGAATGTCCCGGTACATGGATCACCTTCAATTCCGAATGTCCGAATTTCACGACATCCCCGTCATGCAAATATTCTCCCAACGCCGGAGGCGGTGTAATTCCCCGTATTCCCAACATCGCCGCATACTTCTCCGCGTCTTCCACCCAAAACGAATCCGCTTCATGCGCCCGGGCAGACAACCCGTATTCGTCCAGCATAAAATTATTCCCGAAAATATGATCTATATGCAAGTGCGTATTCAACAACGCTACCGGTTTCAAATGATTTTCCGCCAGAAAATCTATCAAACGCCGCTCTTCGTCTTTCGAAAAACAACCGCAATCAATCACCACGGCTTCCCCCGTTTCATCGTACAACACAACCGTGTTCTCCTGCCATGGATTATTAACAAATACTTTTATCTTCATCTATCATGCATTTTATTCAGACAAAAATAACATAAAATCGCGAGAACGAGAAAAAAACCTCATTGTTCCACCTTCTCATTCCGAACTATTTCCCCGATAGTAGGTACAAGTACTTCAAAAGGGACATCTTCTCTCATCTTCAACGCGTTCTTCAACGGTTCATCCCAAGGATGCCTTGCCAAAGCATATTTCGAATGATGCACCGTCAAAACACTCTTCGCACCCAAATCCTTCGCGATCTGTTCCAAGTAATCCGGCATCACGTGAATATACTTCCAATCTTCATTATATTGCCCGTTCTCGATGACCGCAAGATCAATACCCGGGAAACGCTTGCCAATCTCGGCGAAATGCGTGTCATACCCCCCATCACCACCTATATATATCTTCCTCGAGGGACTCTCCACGAGAAAAGAAGCCCACAGCGTCCGGTTAGCAGACAATCCCCGTCCCGAGAAGTGACGCGCCGGCAAACAATGAACGACAAAACCATCATCCAGCACGGAGTCTTCAAACCAATCCAATTCCACGATACGTTCCTTGTCAAATCCCCAATACTCGAAATGTTCCCCGACTCCCAATCCGCATATAACCTTACCAACCCGATTCTTCAATGCCGTCACAGTCCCGTAGTCCAAATGATCCCAATGGTCATGGGAAATCACCAGATAATCGATATCCGGCATATCTTCCGGCTTATAAACATCCGTTCCCTTGAAAGGCTTATTGACAAATGATACTGGGGAAGCCATGCAAAATACCGGATCGACCAGTATTCTTTTTCCTCCCGTTTGAATCAGATAGGATGAATGCCCGAACCACACGACCACCTCCTCGTCCAAGGGGATACTCCGCAAATCTGTCTTAATGACAGACACTGCTGTTTCCGGTCGCAGCCTTTCTGTTTTTCTGAATAAAAAATCAACCATAGTCCCGACACGCCCCTTGTCAGAAGCAATCATCACGGTTTCATGCAAATTTTGAAACTGTCCGTCCCTGTAATGAGGTGAACGCTTCACACGCTCCATTCGCTCCCCCCGGGGAAGTCTGCCAAAACTCCGTTGATTCACGAAAACAACCGCAATCCCGGCAATCACCGCGACAACGCCTAATACACTCCAAATTATCATGTGTCTCCTATGCTTTTTTAATGACCTCATATCAATCCTCTTAATTATCAAACACCGTGCCACTCAATTCCATAAAGACACAACGTCATTATAAATTAGTGTGTTTTATCAAAAAAATAAGGTTTATAAAGAAGCCCCTCGTGAGGAATGGCAACTTTATAAACCTTATGAACCTTATAAACTTTACGAACTCCCTAAGTCCGCAGCGTATCAAATCCCCTACCGTACACACCCATGACCGTATTCATCGTGAGGAACGCGTCCGGATCAGCCAATTTCGTCACACGCATAATATTCTGCATCTCACTCTTGCGGGCTACCACAATTAACATTTTGCGTGCCTCACCCGTGTACCAGCCTTGACAATCCACGACGGTTACACCCCGTTTCAAATCATGAGTGATCAGATCAGCAACCTCCTTGTATTTTAACGAGAAAATAAAGAACTGCACGGATTGCATCTGTCCCGTGAACACGAGGTCAATCGTGTACGAGTTCACACCCATGACCACGTAACCGTAGATAATCGTGGCAATCTTTGCCGTCGGATCGACTGCCGTATTTTCCCCGATAAAATAACTACAACCGATAATAAATACATCGATATACATGATAATCTTACCGGGACTGATATTCCGGTACTTGTTAATCATCATTGCCACGATATCCGTACCCGCCGTACTGCCTCCGTTAGCAAGCGAAATCCCGATACCCGCACCACACATGATACCGGAAAGTACCGCACACATGAATTTGTCCTCCAACAGCGGCTCATGAATCAGATTCTGTAACAAACTCAACAGAAACGAACTCATGAAAATAGCATATATCGTCTTGAAACCGAACCGGGGTCCGAGCACCTTAATAGCTATCGCCACCAGCAAAAAGTTAATCACGAAATAGCTATACCCGATAGGAATCACCTCCCCGGAAAGAAAATAAATAATTGTCGAAATACCGGTCACACCACCGCCCACCATACGATGCGGCGCCAAAAACGCGGTAACGGCAAAAGTATAGATCAGCAAACCGAACGTAATTAACAAGTACGCCCGCGCTTCTCTTGCAAACTTATCCCTCGTAACTTTCATTGTATTAATTGTTTTGTTTTGCCCACGTATCCTTTAATCCCACGGTACGATTAAACACCAGTGCCCCCGGTTTGGAATCTTTATCCACGCAGAAATACCCCAAACGCTGGAACTGGAAACGATCGCCTTCCTTGGCATCTTTCAAACTCGGCTCCAACTTACACCCCGTCAACACTCTCAACGAATTCTCGTTCAAGAACTCTTTGAAATCGATATCCTTGTGTCCGGCAGGATCCGGATCTTTAAACAAACGATCGTATAAACGTACCTCTGCCTCTATCGCGTCGGGTGCGGAAACCCAGTGAAGTGTTCCCTTTACCTTCCGGTTGCTCGCGGCACCGGTACCACTACGCGTTTCGGCATCGTATGTGCAATGGATTGTCGTAACATTTCCTTCTGCATCTTTCTCCACGCTCTCGCATTTCACGATATACGCACCTTTCAACCGTACCTCGTTGCCGATCGTCATTCGGAAGAACTTCTTCGGGGCGTCTTCCATGAAATCATCCCGTTCGATAAATAACTCACGGGAGAACGGCACCATTCTCATTCCGGCAGCCTCATCTTCCGGGTTATTCTCGATCTCAACCACTTCGGTCTGTCCTTCCGGATAGTTATCTATCACCACCCGCACCGGATCAAGTACCGCCATTACACGGGGAGCCACCCTGTTCAAATGTTCCCGCACGCAAAACTCCAACAACGCCATATCGACCACTATCTCCCGGCGAGCCACACCCACTTTCTCCGCAAAAGCACGAATAGACTCGGGCGTGTATCCCGCGCGGCGCAAAGCCGTGATCGTAGGCATCCGGGGATCATCCCACCCCGCAACAATACCTTTCTGCACCAGTTCCAACAGACGGCGTTTACTCATCACCGTGTAACTCAAATTACGACGGGCAAACTCGATCTGACGGGGACGGTATTCCGTGTCGAACAACTGATCCAAAAACCAATTGTATAACGGGCGATGCACCTCGAACTCCAAAGTACAAATAGAATGAGTAATCCCCTCGATATAATCACTTTGCCCGTGCGTGAAATCATACATCGGGTAGATACACCATTTATCACCCGTGCGGTGATGCGCCACGTGCATGATCCGGTACAAAATCGGGTCACGCATCAACATGTTGGACGAGGCCATATCTATTTTAGCCCGCAATACTTTCTCCCCGGCTTGAAACTCCCCTGCCTTCATCCGCCGGAATAAATCCAGATTTTCCTCCGGAGTCCTATCCCGGTAAGGACTGTTCACTCCCGGTTCCATCGGGTTCATACGTTGTGCGCTGATCACCTCTGCCGGTTGGTCATCCACGTAAGCTTTCCCCTCCGCAATCAACTTCTCTGCCCAATCATACAATTGCTGGAAATAATCGGAAGCGTAATGAGTTTCCCCTTCCCACTGGAAACCTAACCATTGAATATCTTGTTGTATGGAATCAATATACTCGACATCCTCTTTAGAAGGATTCGTGTCATCAAAACGCAGATTGCACTTGCCGTTGTACTTGGCAGCCAATCCGAAATTCAAGCAAATAGAAGTTGCATGACCGATATGCAAATAACCGTTCGGCTCGGGCGGGAAACGCGTATGTACCCGACCGCCGTTCTTCCCCTCGGCCAACTCCTCCTCAATAATCTGTTCGATGAAGTTCAACGATTTGCCTTCACCTTCTTCTTCCACGAGATAATTCTTATCCATACTGAAAATTTTATAACATATTCGACCGCAAAGGTAATTAATTTATGAGAGTTTTAAAAGTTTCCGTATATTTGCACGCCATGAAATATATATTTTACACCATATTATGCTGCTTAATGTCGCTCACGTCTTTAGCGCAGAGCGATTTTGATTACGGGCATCCGGACGAGGAGGATCCCCGGCGTAGCGCTTTTGACCAAGATAGCACGAGAGGAGAACAACGGTACGTGAAACCGCAACGAGTGGCGTGGAAATGGATGCACGACGGCGTGTACAAACAATATATGTCCATGACGGACACCCTGACCGACGGGATACACAACACGAACCCCATATTCAAACACAGCGTGTCCAACACCTACCTCGGCAACCTACCCTCACCTTATATTTCCAATGTTTTCATCCTTCGCCCCCGCGGAGAAGATTTTCTTCCGCTCGACAGGGTACGGGATTACCTTTTCCGTCCCGAGGACGCCTTGGATTACAACACCTCTACCGCTTTCGCCCAAATCAGCTACTTTAACGGGGGTGGACGAGGAAAAACAGAAGACCGGGTAGATATATGGTACATGCAAAATATCAACCCGTTCTGGAACGCAGGATTCCGGTACAACCTCATGTCCGCGGACGGGGCATACTCGTACCAGAAATCAAAAACATACAACTTCTCCGTTTTCAGTTCTTACGAGAAAGAAAGAGTGGCAGTATCCTTCTTTCTGAACCAGAACGTGGGACACTATGCGGAGAACGGCGGTATTGAAGTTTTGGCAGAAGTCCGGGATACCGTGCTTGATCCCAAAATAATCGGAACCAATCTAGCCATGGAACCTCGGAACAATTTCTACAATTTCAATTTCAGTACGCTGGTACAATACAATATCGGGAATGCCAAAGAAGTCATCACGCCCGTGGATTCCGCTAAACTGGATACCACGTACACCTACCCGATGAAATTCGCCCTCGCCCTGAAAGTCGAAGATAACCAATACCGTTTTAGGGAAGAAAGCGTTGAAACCAACTTTTGGGACACGACCTACTTAAACACCCAATCCAACCAAGACATCACCAACAACCAAAAATACGAAATAGACGCCAAGTTCATACTAAACGAACATCCAAAATACAAATACCTGCCGGGCGTGTACGCCGGGTTAAAATTCAAATACCTGAAATACGACCAACGTGTATCTTCGGACACAATCAACAACCGGGCAACAAACAAATACACCGGAACCTACCTCACTGCGGGAACGTTCAACATGGACTCGACCACCATGTTCAATTTTGATATCTGGGGCAGTTTCTGCCTTGCCGGGGAGTATTCAGCCGACTATTCTTTAGAGGGAAAAATCGTCCAATACCTAAGCCGAAACAGAAATTCATCCGTGACGGCGTATGCCCTATTGGAAACAACCACCCCCAACCGCTATTATGACCAATACACGGGAAATCACAACCAATGGGAAACGAATTTCTCCAAAATCCATGCCTACAACATCAAAGGACACTATAACAACAAACGCCTCCGTACCGAAGTCGGAATCGCTCTGAACAACACGAAAAACTATATCTATTTCGACACCACGGCCTATCCCCGTCAATATGACGGTAATTTAGTCGTATTCACGGCATGGGCGAAACAAATTTTCAGATTAGGTAAATTCTACTTCGATCAAAAAGTGTACTACCAAATCTGTAACAAGGACGAAGTATTGCAACTTCCCAAAGTTGCGCTATACTCCCACAACTACTACCAAAACCGTCTATTTAAAAAAGTATTGGGACTGCAAATCGGTATAGACTTGTTCTACAACACCTCATTCTATTCCAACGCCTACGACCCGAGTATCATGCAATTCTACAACCAAGATATCGAGAAGACCGGCAACTACCCTAAACTCGACGTGTTCCTCACGCTGAACATCAAACGTGCCGACCTGTTCGTGAAATACGAGCATGCCAACGAGCGCTTAGGAAGTCGGGATTACTTTTCCGCCTACACCTACCCGATCAACCCCGCCAAAGTAAAATTCGGCATCCGTTGGAATTTCTTTGATTAAAACGTCCGCCGAGGTGCATTTGACCGTTCTCTAGGGATTCGCTCGCCCGTACTCATATCAAAACCCTACTCTTTCGCAGCATAAACACTCGTGAGCGTCTATGCTACGAAGATGATACGTTCATGATACGTTCATGAGGTAGCGAATGGGTAGAGCAAGAATAGAGCAAGGGTAACAATGTTATTTCTCGAATAGACCTCTCGAAATCAACAACTACACGATTTCCATTTTATTTCGTATCTTTGCACCATGTATATAATAAGAGTTATTACATACACTTGGTTATTCTGGTTTTGTTTATCGGCCTGCGAGACAAAACGCGAAGAAGAACCATTTATTATACCCGATGCCGGGACGCTGGAAAAAATCGAGCGACGAGGCGTCTTAAATGTATGTACTTATTACAACACGACAGACTACTACGTGTATAAAGGCATCCCGAAAGGTTTTCATTACGATCTGGTAAAAGATCTCGCCGATTTTCTCGATGTTAAATTACATATCGAGGTCAATTCCAACGTGGAAGATTGTCTTCGGGAATTAAACGAGGGGAAATACGATCTGGTAGCCATGAGTCTTTCGGTTACGGACGGCAGGAAAGAACAAATCAGCTTCACGGACCCGTTATTCTACACGAGTAACGTACTGGTACAAAACAAGAAACAAGATTCTTTAATACAGGACATACAAGATTTACGAGGAAAAGAAATTTTCGTTCAAGAGGGTACTACATACAAAAGTTTTCTCCGGGAATTGAGTGATTCTCTTCAACTGAATTTAAAGATCACGGAAGTAGAATATCTTACTTATGAAGATATCCTCCTGCAAGTAGAGAAAGGTGAGCTTCCACTTACCGTGATAGATAAAAATATCGCACAGATCGCGGCCCAATACATGACACACATAGATTACTCTCTGGAATTATCGGGAGCGGAACCCGTGGCGTGGGCAGTAGCCGGAAAAGCAAAATACCTGCTCCATGAAGTAAACCAATGGTTGGGTGCCATGAAGAAAAGGGAAAAGTTTCCCGTACTTTACAACCGCTATTACAAAAGCAGTTACGTAACTTCGCTCCACAACTCGAAATACTACAAATTAAAAAACGGGATTATATCCAGCTTTGACCCGATCATCAAAAAAGAAGCCGCCAAAATAGGTTGGGATTGGCGTTTGCTGGCTGCCATAATTTTCCAAGAATCCGGATTCGACCCGGAAGCGACATCCAATTACGGGGCTGTCGGATTAATGCAAGTGATGCCGGAAACCGCGTTGCAACTCGGTTTCGAAGATTACATAGAGCCGGAAGATAACATCAAAGTAGGAAGTTACTATCTCCAATACCTTGAAAAAATGTTTACCAAATATGACCTCGACACCTTAAACCGGATCAAATTTACTTTAGCCGCGTACAATGCCGGAGCGGGACACGTGTTCGACGCCATGAGATTAGCCGAATCCTACGGGAAAAACCCGAACATCTGGAATAATAATGTAGATTACTTCATCCGTTACAAATCCCGCCCCGAAATATACCGGGACACCCTGTCCCGCAACGGCTATTGCGACGGCAAACAAACCTTCAACTTCGTGAATAACATCATCGAAAACTATACCCATTATAGAAATACCATCCCAAGATGATTTACGATTTATGATTTACGATTTCGTGGTTAAAGAATCATTCAATCTAAAATCATAAATCGTAAATCTAAAAATACCTCAGGCGAATATTGATTTACTTTTATTTTTTTCATACCTTCGCATCAGAGTTTCGATCATCATTTTATTAATTATTAAAGACATGCCTTACAGAAGATTACCGAATACAGACGCAGCGAGGATAAGGGCATTGGAAACGGCCTTGAACAAAGAGGATTTCTCTGATATCAATAATTTACCGTTTTCTTTGAGCCTAAGGCAAAAAATTGAATTCTTTTTACCGAAATTCAAAACGGCAATCACAAATTCACAATGTGCCAGAGAAAAACAAATGGTAAATAGCCGGAAATACGGGGAATACACTAAAAAAGCCAAACTATATATATCGCACTTTTTGCAAGTGCTGAATTTTACTATTGCACGAGGTGAGTTAAAACCTATCGCGCGTACATTTTACGATATAGCGGAAGATGATACCAAACTTCCTTCACTCGTTTCCGACCAAGATTTGTTGGAATGGGGTGCAAAAATAATAGCCGGAGAACAGGAACGCACCCGTAAAGGGGGCGGAAATCCGATATATAGTCCCTCTATCGCTTTGGTTAAAGTAAATTACGAGAACTTCAAGCAAGCCTACGCTTCTCAAAAACAATTCCAACAAAACTCTGCCCGCTGTAGTGCCGAAGTAGCGCAATACCGGAGTGAAGCAGACGAATACATTCTTTCCCTGTGGAACGAAATCGAGGCACATTACGCCGATATAGACGACGAAGAAGAACGCCGCCAAAAATGCGAACGCTTCGGACTTGTCTACGTGTTCCGCAAAGGTGAACGGGAAGAAATAAAAAGAAAAAAGGAAGCTGAACGAATTACGCTCAAACTTCCGTTTTAATTTTAAATTTATGGATTTTAGATTTTAAATTTCATGGATTATTTCAATCTAAAATTTAAAATCTAAAATTGTAAATTACATGTATAAATCTCTTTCCCCTCTCGCGATCCGGTCGTAATATGAACGGAAGGTCGGGAGTAATTTATTCTTACTAAAGAAGGGGGTCGCCTCAATCTCTCTTAATTCCTGCTCGATCAGTTTCTCGCCGATCTCACGGGTCGCGGGAGAAGCATAGTCATTCAAGTACTCCCGGAAGGTCAAAACAGCGTTTAACTTACAAAACTTACCCTCGACTCCTTTTTCCAACAGGGTCATGATCTTATCTCCAGTACGCCCGCAACGATAGCCGGCAGTACAGAAAGAGGTAATCATCCCGTCGTTAGCCAATTCCCGTATCACTTCATCGAGAGAACGCTGGTCACCCAACATAAATTGGACTTTCTCGATATTCTCCTCCTGTTTCAATTTTTTGGCGTAAGCCCCGATACCCAATTTTGAAGAAGCGTCGGTTTGCGTGCACCCGAAATGAGTCAGTAAATCCCGTTTCAAGTTCGGTTCCTCGCGTGCCGTCACGATCAACCCGCTATACGGGATCGCCAGACGCAACACCGCAACCACCCGCCTCATGGCGTCATTGCTGACCAGATAAGGAGAATTCTCGCTCAAGAAAGACCCCGGGGCCGGTTGCATGCGCGGGAAAGACACCGTGTGCGGTCCGATACCGAACTGGCGTTCCAAATCCAAAGCATGATGCAACAATCCCATCACTTCAAACTTCCAGTCGTACAACCCGAACAGCGCCCCAATAGCCACATCGTCGATTCCCGCCTCCATGGCACGATGCATCGCGTAAAGACGCCAACGGTAATTCCCTTTCACCGTGTTGGCCGGGTGCAATTCCGCGTATCTCTCCCGGTGATAAGTTTCTTGGAACACTTGGAACGTACCGATACCCGCTCTCCACAATTTCTTCAAATCGGCAATCTCCATGGGTGCCGCATTCACGTTCACCCGTCGGATATTATTAAAACCGTTTCCGGTAGGAGTTTCCCGTTTCACCGAATAAATCGTGGAGATAGATTCGGCTATATAGTCAGCCCCGTTTTTCGGGTGCTCGCCATACACGGCAATCATTCGCTTGTGTCCCTCGTCGATCACTGCGGCCGTTTCCTCCCGCACCTCGTCCATCGACAACACGTGGCGAATCTCCTCTTTATTTTCTGCCCGGAAACCACAGTATTTACAACTATTCACGCACAAATTCGACAAGTATAACGGGGCAAAGAAAACGATACGGTTATCATACACTCTTTTCTTCACTTCCAAGGCAGCCTCTTGCATCTCGTGAAAGAGTTCAGGGTCTTCCACGTTCAACAAAGTAGCCGTCTCGTCAGGCGTCAATATTTTTATTTCCAGCGATTTTTGTAAAATATCGCGCACTCGTTGCTTATCGGGGTTCTTGCCCTTTTCGATCTCTTCAAATATCTTTTCCTCGTCAATAAAATCTTTCCCGTCAACCAGATACTTATCAATCTCTGCCTGTTTAATAACATGAGCAGTCCAATCTTTCACAGTAGCCATTTCTTTCATTTATTAGTTCCTAAAGTCCATACAGTATATCGGTTCATAAGGTTCATCTCCCCCGGAAAAACCTCCGGCTACACCATTAACGCTTGGCCTTATGAATTTTACTAATCTTATACAAAGATCGGAATTATTTACTCAATTCCTCCCCATTCCTGATACTTATTTTCAATCACGTCATAGACGGAATCAATAAAATACCCCGATCTTACGCGGACTTATTAGCACGTGATTACGCCAACAACTCTTTTACAATAGCGGAAATCATTTTGCCGTCAGCTATTCCGGCCAACTCTTTGGTAGCAACACCCATCACTTTCCCCATTTCTTTGGCTGAAGTTGCACCCGTTTTCTCGATAATTCCTTTCAAGGCAACACGCAATTCATCTTCATTCAACTGTTTCGGCAAAAACTCGTTCATCACCTCCACTTGAGCCATTTCATGAGCGTACAAATCCTCACGCCCCTGTTGCTTGTAAATTTCGGCAGACTCCCGTCCTTGTTTTGCCAATTTCTGGATGATCTTGATACTTTCGCTGTCGGCAATCTGCTCCGGGGCTCCTGCCACGGATTTAGCCTCGATGAAGACCTTCTTTATATTTCTTAAAACCTCAAGGCGGATCGTATCTTTCGCTTTCATGGCTGCCATGATGCCCTTACTAACTTGCTCTTCTATTGTCATTTTTGCTTGAATTTAAATTTATAACCCACGAAGTTACGATTTATTCTGCAATTTATAAAGATTATCCGTTAATTTTGCAGCCAAAACAAGAACACATGAAGACGGTCATCACGAACAAAACAGTTTGGAATATAGCCTACCCTATTATCCTTGGAAGTTTGGCACAAACACTCATTACCTTAACGGACACCGCCTTTCTGGGGCGTGTCAGCGAGATCGCCCTAGGTGCTTCCGCCATGGCAGGAATCTACTATTACGTGTTTTCCACGCTGGCATGGGGATTTTCCATCGGGATCCAGATCATCGTGGCACGGCGGTTGGGAGAAGGACGTCTGAACCGGATCGGAGTTGTTTTCGAGCACGGGTTATGTTTCGTGTTTCTGCTATCCACGTCGCTATTCCTCATTCAACGATATTTCAGTGATGTACTCTTGGGAGCTTCCATACAGTCGCCCAATATCTACGAGGCGGCGATGGAATACATGTCATACCGCCATTACGGGATTATATTCGTGTGCTTCAACTTCTTGTTCAGGGCTTTATATATCGGGCTCTCCAACACGAAAATCATAGGCTACTCCACTGCCGCTATGGCAACGATCAACGTGGTATTCAATTATCTGTTGATCTTCGGTAAATTCGGTTTCCCCGAGATGGGAGTCGGCGGAGCCGCCCTAGCCTCCGTCATGGCTGAAATATCGGCGTTCTTGATTTTTATTTTCTACACGTTGCTGAAACTCCCCATCAAACAGTACGCCTTATTCTCCTTCCACAAACTGGAAGGATGGCTCATGCTGACCGTGCTTAAAACAGCGTTCCCCACCATGTTGCAAAAACTATTGTCTTTCGGGACATGGTACATCTTTTTCATGCTCATCGAGCACATGGGCGAACGTCCTATCGCCATCACGATCGTCGTCCGTAGCGTTTATATGCTGATACTTATCCCCGTCTTCGGTTACGGGGCGACAGCCAATACCCTTACCAGCCGACTCATCGGGGAACAACGGCAACCGGAGATCATGCGTACCTTGCGGCGGATCATGAAACTCGCCATGCTAAGCGTGCTTCCGGTGTTATTGATATGCTATATCTTCCCGCAACAGGTGTTATCTATCTACTCCAACAGCAGTGATCTGATTACCGCCTCCATGCCTTCCCTTTACGTGGTCGGATTAGCCGCGCTCAGCTTCTGCTTCGGGATCACGTTCTTTGAAGCCATATCCGGAACGGGTAACACGACTCATGCCTTGATACTCGAATCATTCGTACTCGTGTTCTACACATTCCAGACATGGCTGCTTACCACCGTTGTGCACGCTAACGTAGAATTCGTGTGGACTGTCGAAGTCACCTATGGCATGCTTATCGGTATCGTTTCTTGGTTTTACTTGAGATACGTGAAATGGCAACAGAAAAAACTGTAAAAGGATTTATAAACTCTTTTTCTCTATTTTTGCAACAAAAAGTAGGGAAAAACCCGTATATTCGAAAAATATAAATTCATTAGCCGTGCAAAAAAATATTATAATAACATTCTTGACTATACTAGTCTTAATAAACAGCGCCATAATCGGATATTACGTCTACAAACAGGAGTTTGAGGCACCGGAAGAAGAGGAATATATACCGCATTTCTTATTGCCGTCAGACGTATTTTGTCCCGACACATTCTATCTGGCGGGGGAACGGGTCCCCTTGGAAAGAATCGACGTGATTGAAGCATTCAAGAAAGAATTGATCGTCAACACGAATCTTCATTCACACACGATACAGGTAATTAAAAATGCCCCCCGCTATTTCCATATCATAGAACCTATCTTAAAAGAAGAGGGCATACCGAACGATTTCAAATACCTCGCCGTCATTGAAAGCAGCCTCAACCCCTTAGCGGTATCTTACGCGGGAGCCGTCGGGATATGGCAATTGATGAGCGGCACGGCAAAAGAACTCGGGCTTGAAGTCACGAACGACGTGGACGAACGCTACCATATCGAAAAGGCCACCCGTGCCGCTTGTGCCTACCTAAAAAAAGCACACGAGAAATTCGGTTCGTGGACAGCGGCTGCCGCATCCTACAACGGGGGGATGAATATGCTCTCCAAACAAATAGACCGCCAGAAAGAGAAGTACTTCTACGACCTGCTGATGGGGGAAGAAACGGGTCGCTACGTCTACCGCATGATGGCGCTGAAACAGATCATGGAAAACCCTCACTTGTACAACTTCCACGTGGGGATCAAATACCCCATCGAGCCGACAACACAAGTCAAGGTTACCAAATCAATCAAGGACTTGGCGGACTTTGCCCAAGAACACGGGATCACGTACAAAACGTTGAAACGATTCAACCCATGGCTCAGACAAACATCATTAAAAAACGGAAAACATAAAACTTACTATATATTGATCCCGGAAAACAAGGAAGCATATAAATAAAGTTTGCGGCACGTTATTTGCAATCTTTGTCAATGTGAATTACATAAATGACTCGAAACATGGAAAAAAATAAAATAATTGTATTTTGTGAAAATACACAGGAAGCCTATCAGATTCCGACAGGCTCCAGCTTGAAAGAATTCAAAAAAATCGTGTTCCCCGATAATCACCAAAACATATTGGGTGCCTTGGTCAACAACGAGGTGCGTGACCTTCATTATGAAATATATAACCCGAAATACGTCAACTTTGTAGACGTAACTACATTGGACGGGTACAGCGTGTATACGCGGTCGCTGTTGTTCGTACTTTACAAGGCGGTAATCAATCTTTTCGGGAAGAAAACCCTAATCGTGGAGTATCAACTCTCCAACGGGGTATTCTGTCGTCTGGCAAACAAGGACGTCATCCTCACGGGTGAACGGATCGACACGATCAAAGCGGAAATGCAACGCATCATTGATCATGACTACGAAATCACGCGAACGGAATACCCGACGGAAGAAGCCATCAAATTATTTAAACGCCAAGGACTGAAAGACAAGGAACTCTTACTTTCATCCCGGGGTAAACTATTCACCTCTGTTTATTCAATAGACGGCACGTGCGACTATTTCTACGGGACATTGGCTCCCTCTACCGGATGCCTGAAAGTATTCGATCTGATGGACTATAAAGACGGAATGTTGCTTTTGCTTCCCGACCGGATGAACCCGACCGAGATACTTCCGTATTACCCGCAGGAAAAACTATATAACACGTTCAGCGAATTCAAGCGCTGGGGTAAAGTACTGGAAGTCTCGCAAATCGGGCACTTGAATCAAGCCATCGAACACCGCCATGCCGGCGAAATGATTAAAGTCAGCGAAGCGCTTCACGAGAAGAAAATTTCTTTGATCGCCGACATGATCCGGAAAAGAAGAAAAAAACTAAAAGTAATATTAATCGCCGGTCCCTCTTCATCCGGGAAAACGACTTTCGGCAAACGACTGGCTATCCAACTTCTGGTAAACGGTATCAAGCCGGTCAATCTCTCGTTGGATAATTATTTCGTGAACCGGGAACAAACTCCTAAAGATGAAAAAGGCGAATATGATTTTGAAACCATTGACGCGTTAGATATCAGCACGTTTAATGACAATATCGTCCGACTGTTGCGAGGCGAGGAAGTCGAAATCCCCAAGTTCTCGTTCGAAACTGGACAACGCTTCTATGATGGTGAAAAATTAAAAATATCCAAAAACAACGTGATTATCGTGGAAGGAATCCACGGGTTGAACCCTAAATTAACCGAATATCTCCCGCAAGAGAGTCTGTTCAAGATATTTATCTCGGCATTAACCGCTATCTCTATTGATGATCACAATATCATTAACCCGTCGGACAATCGCTTGATTCGCCGTATGGTCAGAGATCACAAATACCGCGGTTACTCGGCTCTGGATACACTGAAAAGATGGGAAAGCGTCCTTTCCGGGGAACAAAAACACATCGTTCCCTATCAGGAAGAAGCAGACGTCATGTTCAACTCGGCATTGGCGTACGAACTCGGTGCATTGAAACAACAAGCCGTTCCCCTGTTGGAAGAAGTTCTGGTAAAATACCCGGAACACTCGAAAGCAACCCGCTTGCTGAAATTCTTCTCGTACGTGCAAGCCGTACCGACCCGGGAAATCCCGCCGACCTCGATTCTTCGAGAATTTCTGGGTGGAAGTTCCTTCAAATATTAAATATATTCAGCCCCGGTCTTTTTCAAAAGAAACCGGGGCTGATTCATACAAGACCCACTGTAATCCCAAAGAAGTTATACCCAAGTCATACCCCTCTTTCGTTCTTCCTCCGTTTATCCTCTGGACATCCTATAATCTTTCATATAGAATCAATAGAGCGAAACTGTCCGGACTACGTTCCTTTTTACTTATTTCCCTAGGTCTTGGGTATAATTACAGTGGGTTCTCTATAGGACTAATATCCCGCCACCCGCTTTATCACACCATAGATTTCCGTGTTATCCGAGATACTGCCGAATTGTTCCGCCCCGACACCAATCGCATAAACAGGAACAGCCCCTGCCGAATGCCCGCCGCTTGACCATTGAATCATAGCTTTACGGTTCAGTATTTCCACGGCGGTCTGTGCCACGGGATTTACTAAAGCGTGTTCGCTCCGCAAAAGCCGCATTCCCTCGGGAGTAAGGGAGCTCATGCAAGCAGTTTTCAATAATTGTTCCTCATCCGGGGATAACTCGACCGCACCACCGAAACCACACTCTTTATTCAATAATTCCCGCAAATCACGGTAAGTTAGTGTATTCCCTTTGTTTTCTTGCAATTGCTTCAGTTTCCGGGTTAAACCGATAATCGAACTTTTTTGATTTGCCAAAACTTTCAGATTCAATTCATAAGGACCGTTCCCCAAAGCCAATCCTCCGGTTTCGTGGTCAGCAGTCACGACAATCAGGGTTTCATCGGGATACGCCTTGTAAAAATCAAGAGCTTTCCCTATCGCCTCCGAAAAATCGACAACTTCGTGAAAAGCTGCCGCCCCGTCATTGGCATGGCAGAGCCAATCAATAATACCTCCCTCCACCATGAGGAAAAAACCGTCGTCATTTCGCCCCGACAAAAACTGAATTGCCTTTTCGGTAATATCCGAAAGTGTAAGATCACCACTCGTCCGGTCAAGTACGGCAGGCAAACTCGACGGGTTGGCACAATCCTCCGGTTGCACGTAAACCACTTTCTTCGCCCCACCGGATAATGCTTGAAAATCCCGCGTATGGTCAATAATCACGTAACCGGAATCACGTAACAAAGAATAGAGATCGACAGCCGAAGAATCACGGGGGGAAAAGACCTGCTTCAATCCGGCACCACCGTAAAAATCAAATCCGGCTTTAGCGGCATCTGTCCCAATCTCGTAATACATCTTCCGATCCGGCTGACAAGCGTAAAAGACGGCAGGCGTGGCATGATTGATCGCCACACTCGTGGTAACCCCCACCCGCTTCCCGGCTTGTTTCGCCTTCCACGCGATACTGGATAACGGATTACGTTCCCGATCCATCCCGATATGCCCGTTTTGTGTTTTTACCCCGGTCGCCAGAGCCGTTCCGGCGGCAGCCGAACAAGTCACCGAATTTGTACCGGAATAAGTGGTCACGTAATTGCGAACCGGGAAAGTAGTAAAAGAGAGCACTTTCGTTCCGACACGTCCCTCTAACTCCGCCATATACATCTCTGTCCCAATCACTTGGTTCACGCCCATTCCGTCACCGATAAAATAAAACACGTATTTCGCTTTTGTCTGCCCCGTCTTACCCGCACAACCGAATACAACAATGAACCAAACCACCCCCAGAAGAATAAATCTTGTATGTTTCATGCTTTTTTACATTAGAAGAGGTTATTAATTTTCAGATAATATGAATGAAAAGTTTCCCGAAGCGGAGAGAGTAACTAGCTCTCCCTCTGTTTATAGAGGGAGTACCCCGAAGGGGGGAGGGAGTTCGTTGAAGTACTCGTGATATCCGGATCTTTTCTTGTGAAAAGTGAGTATTGCAACAAACTCCTCCGTCTGCTTCGCAGCCACCTCCTCTATAAACAGAGGAGGAGCTGAAATACAAACTTTATGAACTCATTTTTATTTATTCCCCAGCATCTGTTTCACGGCGAACAGCATGGCTTGATAATGCGGTTTGTCGGTTGCATTTGCAGAAGCAACACGACGTTGCAACAAAGAAGCGATTTTGGTCGCCGTTTCGTAATAATAAACGGCAGATTCGTCAATGGCAGTCGAGCGAACCCAGTTCTGCCACCCGTAACCATAACCGAAACCGGTTTGTTTCATCAACCCGACCAGATAAGCCTTCCCTTCCCGCTGTTCCACTTCTTTCAAGTCTTGGGCATACTTATCAATCATACCGCTCTCGTCCAACCCGTACAGGCATATCTCATCAATCGTGGGAGCATAAGCTACTTCTGCCGAAATATTGTTGACACTCACCAATCCGATTTTGTTTCCCCCGATAGAGGACACGGAACGGGACATCATGTCCAGCATGGTCTTTTGCATGATTTTATCCCCATGCGTGAGTTTCCGGTTACGGATAGCGGCATCCCATGCCCCGGTATAGAAATCGTCAAAGAATTCCCGCAACGTATAAGGGTTTTTCTCCGCCAAATAAGAGGATAAGGTCACGTTCATGTATATTTTAGTCAAAATTCCGGCAACAGAAGCATTGAGTTCGGAAGAGGCTTTCGTGCTGAGTTTGAACTTCGAGCAAACTTCCCGGCTATCCAACCAATCGTTATCCTGCAATTGCTTGGTCACCCATTTCATGGCTGCCTTCTGCCTTTCACGAGGTACAGAACGGAATCGCTTGTCAACGCTGCCGTCTTTGGCTTCCGTCAAGTAGATTCCCCCGATACAATAAACCGCGTTTTGCAAATAACGACCGTATTGTTTCACGATCTGGCTGTAAAGTTCCTGCCGATGTTCAGCCGATTCGTCATCCTGTATCCAGTTATTCAAATTCTTGAGGATATATTTCAAGTTCTTGATACCATAATCCCCTGCTTTAATCGGGTCATCACCCAAATCTTCTTCCAAGGCACTCGGGTCATAACGACTGGACATCTGTTGTTTCCCGTAACGATACAAAGGATCGCCGGCTTTTTCATCTATCCATGATTCCGTAATTTTAGCTTCCTCGAAAATATCTTTAGCTTCCGGAACGGGAGTGTACAACCATTTGATAGCATACAAATCATACACGCCCAAATCGGGCGGGGTAAGTCTTACCCCTTTATCATTCGGTTGCGCCACGTAATTGAAACGCGCATAATCCATGATAGAGGGCGTTGTTCCATATTTTTGAGTGAACGCAGCAGAACGCAACGAATCCACGGGATAAGCGGCGGAAGCGGACATATTGTGCATCAGTCCGAGGCAGTGCCCCATCTCGTGCGCCAACACGTAGGCCATTGACTCTTCCAACACGTCTTTCGGTAATTTTTTGCCTCGCACTCTCGGATCAATCTGTGCCGTTTGCACGAAACGCCAATAATTCAACATCTTCACGATATCGTTGTAAACCAAGATTGAAGCATTCAATATCTCCCCGGTCATCGGGTCTACCCAAGAAGGCCCCATGGCATTCTGCGTGCTGGAAGGCACGTAGCGGATACAGGAATATTTCAAATTATCGGGGTCGAAATCGGGATCATTAGTCGGAAAGTCCAACACTTGCACCACGTTCTTGAAACCGATTTTCTCGAAAGCCCTGTTCCATCTCAACACCCCCGTGCGGATAGGTTGTTTCCACTCCTCCGGGAAAAGATTATCCAGATAGAACACGATCGGTTTCACGGGTTCCACCAGCTCTCCCCGCTTGTAAGCTTCCATATCTTTAGGCTCCAAGCGCCAGCGATGTGCCAGTGAATAACGTTGCAACTGGTCGGCGTCATTAGCGATATATTGTTTGTTTGTCAAGAAGATACCGATACGAGAATCCGAAATACGGGGACGCATCCGGTCTTCCGGTAAAAGCAAGAGAGTACGGGTAACTTTGATTGACACGGGACGATTCTCGTAGAGGATAGTGTTCAAGTACTTGGCACTCACGTTGTAGGAAAGTGCTGATTTGATAGAAACATTGTCCTCGAACGCTTTTATACCATCTATAGTCGACAAAGATTTGTTAATCGAATTGCGGAATGCCAGCGGGAAAGCCTCATCCACCATAGGAGTCACGGCAGCATCACCACCGGTAAATAACGCCGTCATCTCGAAAACCACCGCCGTACTGTCGGCATTGTAAGCCAACACCTTGTATCCCTCTATAATCGGGTTGATAAAATTCTGATCAATCACCCGTTGAATACGAGGGTCTTTTTTGTCATAACTCACGTAGGAATTAACTTTTCGCATATGTACCATACTATCCGCCAGCGTGAAACAGATATGCATGGGCTCCTTGACTTTATACCCGTTCGTGGAAACCGAGTTATCACTGGTTTCCGTGGTCGTAGAAGCCAGTAACATATCTTTTCCCATCACGGCAAGCGGCATCTCGAAATATAATTTTCCGTCCACTTTATGAAGCGTCATAAAACCACCCTTTGCCATCTCGTGCGATTTTCCCTTGAACAACCTCTCGTATTTACTGAGTTTCTTCACGGGAGGCTTCGCAACCGTTTCCTCTTTTTTCGTCGTTTTTTTCTTCCTTTCCGCGGCCTCTACCGTCAGCAAACAGGCATTCACCATAAACACAGTGATTAACAATACAATCCAATTTTTCATACCATATTTTATTACATTCATACTACTTTCTTTCTATCAATATCTTTTGTGCCATTAAAAGCATTGCCCGATAATGGGGACGATCCTCCTCGGGAGCCGTCAGCACTTTTTTCTCCAGCATATCCCGGCATTCCCGCACCATTTTATAAAAATAGACATCCTCGTTATTCAGCACTTTGCTATTGACTTCTCCCTGCCAGCCGTAGCCGTGCCCGAAATTTGTCCACTCCGCTTCCGGCTGCCGTACATGGGGTATGTTTTCCAGTCCCTGTTCCCACAACCGTTCCATGATTTCCTCTGTCAAATGGCCTTGTTCCAGATTATACACCCAACTTTCTTCGGGAGTAACGGCATAAGCTGAGGCTGCCGATTGCAGGCTGAAGCGATTCCCACCGACATACGACACCGGCATTCTGGATTTGCTCAACCAAGTTCTCTGCATCAACCGGTCGGTTCTTGTCGATGCCCGACCTTCCAAGGCGCTCGCCCAAATTCCCCGGTAAACATCCTCGGCAAATTCATTCATCGTGTAAGGATCATCGGAAAGGTGAGATGACAGCGTGACGCAAGCCGCACGATTAAACAAAGCATTCAACACCGAAGTCCTCACCCGCCATGATGCCGGAATCCCTAACCCGAAACGGTCTACCAAATCCCGGTTATCCAACCACGCCCCCTCTCTCAATTGCCGAAGTAACCAGTTCACGGAAGCTTTCTGCACCTCTCTCGGCACAGGTCTGAATTTCTCTCCGGGAGTCCCTTCTTTCACTTGATTCAAGTAAATTCCCCCGATATTATACAACACGTTCATCAAGTAACGCTCGTATTGTTTGGTTAGATTCGAGTATAACTGCTTGCGGTGCTCTGCCGAAACATCTTCCTCTATCCAGTCATTTATATTTTCAATAATATATTTCAAATTGGCAATCCCGTAGTCACCCGCTTTCAAGGCATCATCCCCCAAATCTTCTTCCAATGCAGAGGGATCATAACGATTCCTATCCTGCTCTCTCCCGTAACGATACATGGGGTCTCCGGCTTTCTCGTCCACCCAAGCCTCCAGTATCTTCGCCTCTTCCTGCACGGAAGACGCATCCGGAAACGGGGTATACATCCATTTAATCACGTACTCGTCATACACGCCCAAATCGGGCGGAGTCAACTTCACACCTTTGTCACCGGGTTGAGCCACGTAATTGAAACGGGCGTAATCCATGATCGAGGGAGTCGTGCCGTATTTTCGCGTAAATGACACCGAACGCAAGGAATCCACGGGAAACGCACTGGAAGCTGCCATATTGTGCATCAATCCCAAACAATGCCCCATCTCGTGCGCAATCACGTATTCCAGCGATTCACTCATAATATCGTCGGGCATTTTCTTTGTCCTCACGGACGGATCGAGTTGCGCCGTCTGAAGAAGACGCCAGTTATTCAACGCCCACGTGACATTGTTATAAACAAATATCCCCGCATTCAGAATTTCTCCCGTCATGGGATCAACCCGAACAATCGCCTCTGCATTCTCGTGCGTGTAAGGCACATAGCGCACGCAAGAATATTTCAAGTTATCCGGATCAAAACCGGGGTCATCGGTCGGGAAATCCTCTACCCGAATCGCATTCTTGAACCCGATTTTCTCGAAAGCCTTGTTCCACCTCAATATTCCTTTCTTGATCGGCTCCTTCCAACTTTCCGGGAAATCCGTATCCACGTACATCACGATCGGCTTAACGGGTTCCGTCAATACCCCCTGCCGGTAAGCCTCCACGTCTTTCGGTTCCACCCGCCAGCGATGTATGTAAGAATAGGAACGAATGTCATTTCCTTCTTCCGGGATATAACGTTTATCCGTGAGGAAAGTACCCACGCGGGAATCCGACAACCGGGGATGCATTTTCTCTTCAGGCAAAAGCATCAATGTCCGGTTTGCTTCCAAAGTCACCGCCACCTGTCGTAACACGGGTATGATAGAATACCACACGTTCACCGTGTATAACAACGTGGAGCGAATCGAAACATTATCATCAAAAGCCTTTATCTCACCGAGCCGGGATTGCGCGGGCTTCATATGTCCCTGCACGTCATAGCGCCCGGTCATCTTGGCAAGGGGCGACAATTGTGCTATATCCGTGTGAAACAGACTGGTCACGTCGAACACCACGGCAGAGCTGTCAGGTGTATAGGCTAGTACCTTATAGCCGAACAGAATCGGATCACCGTATCCTTGTTTCATCACTTGTTTCATTCGCTCGTTCTCCAAGTTCGCGGTCATGGTCGAAGCCACCGTGCGCAATTGCACGGTACTGTCCTCCAACACGAAACGAATATGCATAGCGTTCGGAGTCGAGCCACAAACTGCCGCCATATTATTACTGGTCTTTGCGACAGTGGAAGCCAACAACATCTCCCGTCCCAAAACACGCAACGGCATCTCGAAATAGAGTTTCCCGTCTACCTTATGTAAGGTCATAAAGTCACTCGAAACCGTCGTGCACGTTTTACCTTTAAACAGTTGTTCATACTTGCCCGGTCGCTTCTCTTCCTGCTTGTTTTTCTTTGCTTTTCTCTCGCTTCCCAAGGAGCAGAATCCCGACAACAGCAAAATGAAAACCATATTCGGTATTATCCATTTTCTCATATATCTTGTTTTATTTGATTTGTGCCTGTTTACCCACCATCTGTTTCATCGCGAAAAGCATTGCCTCGTAATGCGGCAGGTCTTCGGCGTCAAAACTTTTCATCTTAGACTCCAACAAATCTATAATCCGCAACACCATCTCGAAGTAGTATGTTGCCGACTCATCGATATTTGCCACATCCAACGGTCTTTGCCAACCGTAGCCGGAACCGAAACTCGTGGTCAGAACGAGTTTATCCACCCCGTAACACTCCGCATCAAGAACCGAAGGTGCATAAAGTTCATCCAGCAACACGTCGGGATCACCGGAAGTAAGTCCGATACGATTTCCCCCGATCTTGCGCATCTGCTCATTCAATTGCTCCAGTAACAGACGTTGCAAAATCATATCCCCCGTGGTTAATTTCCGGTTCTCGATGGCACTCGACCAAATACCCCGATACAAATCATCGAAATATTCTTCTGTCGTATAAGGCTCATCCGCCAAGGATGCCGCTAATGCCACCCGCCGGGCTGCCGTCATCAATTGTTTGCCGACGGCCTCGACCACAACCGGGGAAGACATGATACCCAAAGGAAACTTTTTCAATAATACTTGATTATCCAGCCATTCGCAATCCCGCAACTGATTCATCACCCAAACCACAGAAGCTTTTTGTATTTCCCGTTCCACCGGACGGTAACGTTCGCTCACGGTTCCCTCTTTCGCGTCCGAGAGATAAATTCCCCCGATATTATACATCACATTCCGGATATAACGATAATACTGGTTAATCATTTGCACGTACAATGCCCGACGGCTCGTGACTTCCGGGTCATCCGTGATCCATTCGTCCAAATGAGACAAGATATATTTCAAGTTCTTAATCCCGTAATCCCCCGCTTTCATCGCATCGTCACCAAGGTCTTCTTCCAAAGCGGTCGGATCATAGCGTCCGGCAATCTGCTGCCGCCCGTAGCGCAACATCGGGTTTTCACCCGTTTTCTCGTCAACCCACGTCTCCAATATCTTAGCCTCTTCCCATATTGAGGATACACCGTAAACCGGAGAATATAACCAATGAATCACGAATTCGTCATATACCCCCAAATCGGGCGGAGTCAATCGCACACCCCGATCTTCCGGTTGCGCCACGTAATTGAAACGGGCATAATCCATAATCGAGGGGGTTGTCCCATATTCCCGCGTAAAACTTGCCGAACGAAGCGAATCCACGGGGTACGCGGCAGAAGCTGACATATTGTGCATCAGTCCAAGACAATGCCCGATCTCGTGGGCAATCACGTAAGCCAGCGATTCATTTATCAATGCTTCCGGTAAATCCTTGTTTCTCACCGTCGGATCAATTTGAGCCGTTTGCACGAAACGCCAATTCCTCAACATCTGAATCACGTTGTTGTAGACCAACACGCTGGCATTCAATATCTCTCCCGTGGTCGGGTCTACCCACGAGGGTCCCATCGCGTTAGCCACTCCCGTGGGGACGTAACGCACGCAGGAATATTTCAGGTTATCAGGGTCAAAAGCCGGATCGTTTTTCGGGAACTCACGTACCTGCATGACATTCTTGAACCCGATTTTCTCGAAAGCCCGATTCCATTTCAATATACCTTCCCGAATAGGCTGCTTCCACGCCTCGGGGAACAGGGTATCCACGTAGAAAACAATCGGTTTTACGGGTTCCGTCAATTCTCCCCGGCGATAAGCCTCCACGTCACTCGGCTCCAACCACCAACGATTGGCGTAAGTGTACCTTTCCGTGGGTTCTCCTTGATCCGAAACATATTGCTTCGAGGTTAAAAATACCCCTATCCGCCTGTCGGACAAGCGGGGAGGCATTTTTCGTTCCGGTAGTAAAAGCAATGACCGGGTAGCCAACACGGTCAAAGGCTGATCGGTCACCACTCTTGCCTTGTTGTAAGTAACACTATATTTGTAGACCAATTGAGATTTCACTGACATATTATCCTCAAACGCCTTTACCTCGCGGATGGAAGAAAGATCTTTATTCAATGACTTCGTCACCTCCATTAACCCACTACCCTTGGGTACCGGAGATAATGCCGCCTCTTCATCCAGGAATATCCCTGTCATATCAAAAACCACGGCAGTACTATCCGGCGAGTAAGCCAACACCTTGTACTTCGCCATGATGGGATCGCCAAAATTCTGTTCCATGATCCGATCCATCCGCACCCCCGTAGATTTTGCCGCGATCACGGCATTTACTTTCCTCATCTGTACGGTACTGTCTTCCAGCGTAAACCGGATGTGCATCGGGGTATTCTCCTTGTACCCGTTCGTGCAAACCGTATTATCCGTGGATGCCGTCGAAGCTGCCGCCAATAACAACTCTCGCCCCATGTACTTCAAAGGATACTCGAGGTACACCTTCCCATCCACCTTATGCACCGTCACAAATCCCCCCCTCACCGTTTCACTCCTTTTTCCTTTAAACAATTTGTCATACTTGCTCAATTCCACCTTCATTTCTTCCTTCCCCTTTTTCTTCTTCCTCCCGGAAGCCTCCACGGAAAGAACTGTCGGCAGTATCCAAAGCAATGTCAGACTACATACAATCCATTTATTCATACATACTATTTTAAATTATACTAAAATCCCTGTTTTCAGACCATACGATCCCTAGCCTTCAGGATGAAAAGCTTAAAAAGCCTTCATCCTGAAGTAAAGATCAAACACTAAAACACACTTTGTACAGCTATTCTAAGACCGTTTTCAAACGTTCCATCACGGTCTTCATTAACTCGTATTTCTTCATTACATACTCGTAAGAACCGTACTTTGCTTCAAACGCATCATCATCATCCGTCAATATCTCTGTCATGTAATCCAGCACATCGGCACGTTCTCCAATAGTCTTGACCTGACTTCTCGACGGGTTATAGGTTGTTTCCTTATCATAAGACAAAAAACCGTATTCTTCCAAATTAGCCACATAAGGTGGAGTCGAAGATGTAGTCAAACTCAATGCATACAAGTTGACACTCGTAACCTCAGCACGACATACATTCAAGAATGCTTCTAACAACGAGGAGGCGTTTTCCATCAAATAAGTCGTATATTCTTCTGCCACAACTCTACATGCCATCCGTTTGATTTCAGCATCCGTCATTCCGGCAATTTCTTCCACCTGACTCACACAAGAAGTCATCATCCCCCGGTAAGTACTCTCCTCATGACGATATGAAGCTGTAGTCGATGCGGCATTTAATGTCAATGTTTTCACTAACAAAAATGAACGGGGATATAATTTAGGAGAAACAAGTCTAGGGAAAATCTCATCCCGGATAAATTCAACTCCGGCAGTGATAGCCTCCGGATTATCGGACAACTCGTATTGAGCATACTCCGTGGAACTCTCGATAGAATAATTCGGGTTCAAAATCTCATAATAAATAATCGGCACTCCTGCATTATCCACTCCCCTGTCTTGCCTCCCAATCGTGTCATTGTAAAAAATCGGAATACCATACGTTTCGTACACCGTGTACCGTAAATGATCCAAAGGATCTTCCGAGTCGGTCAGTACATACCAATCTCCATCCAAATCCGAGGGAGAAAGGTGATCATCATCGCCACAGCTCATCAGAGATAAACATCCCCATAAACCAATAATATATAACAATTTTGTTTTCATATCATACTCTTTTCATTGTTATTCATTTTTATCTCTCCGGACGGACATTATCTTCCAATTCTCCATCATTTGATTCCAACGCGTAAGACGGCATGGGCATCAGCCATCCTCCATCTTCCGGATATTCACCTAAAACGTAAGTTTTCGTCAATACTGCCACACTACCATTCCACTCATAATAAGGATGTGTAATTATTGTCTTCTTCGGGTAGAGCGGATGTACCGCATAACGCCGCAAATCAAACCAGCGTTGCCCGGCGAAACAAAGTTCACGACGACGCTCATCCCGGATAAATTCCACCAAATCTTCTCCCGTTTCATTTATGGTTCCGGCATCACTCATTCGCTTATCTCTTAATTCCTGCAAAGTTGAAATCGCTTCAGACTCTCTCCCTAATAAAGCCAATGCCTCAGCTTTATTCAGGTAAACCTCTGAAAACAACAAACTAACTCCCGGTAATTTTGATGCGCTGTTCACTCGATAGCTTCCATAATACCCACTCGAGTATTGGAAAAAATACGAATTTTTCCCGGAAGCATACCTCAAATCGTTCTCCCCGTACAATCCTAATAAATCCTCAGAAGCAGCAAATGTCGAAACTGTCGTGATTTGAGTAATAGGGGAACTAGCATAACCTCCGGCAAATATAGCTTCACTACTTGAATTTGAACGAATTAGTGCATTATAGGAACTAGCCGTCGCGTAAATACTTTGCGTAGTCGTATTAAAATCGATCAATGCAAGTCCTTTAGGTGAACTGAAAATAGAATCACTCTGATTCACGACGGTATTCCAATCGCCCATGTACAAAGCTGTTTTAGCCAACAGCGCCCGGGCGGCGTTTTCCCCAGCCCGATAAGTTGTAGATGGTGTCACACCTTTCAAGTAATGTATTGCCTGTCGGGCATCAGATAAAATTTGCTGGTAACACTCTTCCACGGTATTTCGAGAAAATCCTTTCACTTCGACATAGTCTGTCAGCTTAACAGGGACTCCCAATTTCTCATTCGAGGTCGTGGCATCGTAAGGATATCCCCAAAGATTTACCAAATAAAAATACCAGAAAGCTCGAATAAAATAAGCCTCACCTTTCACTCGCTCATATCCTTCCTCACCCTCGAATCGGTCAATATCACCCAAGATCAAATTGGCAATCTCGATACATTCATAAAATCTAGCCCAAGGTTTGTTCCCTCCCAAACGATTAGGATAATCATCATCCCAAGGATAACTCGTCCAGTTAAAAAACAACCTCAAATAATTAAAATTGCCATTCACGGGCATAGTACCCGTCAACTTTTGGCGAACGTCATCATCCATTACATCTAACCAAGACATAATATAATAAGTTCCTCGCGCATTTTGTAAATATCCACTACCTACCAATAGCTCGTCTAAATCATCCACACTAGTCACATAAGATAATGTTTGAGAATCTTCTTCCAAAAAATCACCACAAGAAACACATCCAAGGACCAGTATGATCAATAAAGTATATATCTTATTCATAACCATACTCTTTAAAATGTTACATTCAAACTAAACGAATATGTCGGACGTATCGATTGCGTGATCGTCGACGAATTACCTGTTTGCGTAGTCGGATCTTGTCCCTTCAACTTTTTACTACTGAAAGTGTACAAGTTCGTTCCTGACAAAGAAATATATGCTGCCTTCATGTATAATTTCTTACAGATTTTATCCGGAACATTGTACCGCAATGCAATATTTTGAATCTTCAAATAATTTCCACTCACGACACGTTCCGTCGAGTAATCGTACATTTGCCAAATATTTTCAGCAATTACTTTACGATTTACAGTGCCATTATAAGCCGTTTTTTTCCACCATGGATTTGTACCTAATGTCGCCAAAAATTCAGAATTACTAAGAATTCCCGGGATGTTCGTGTGTGCCTCATCTCCCGATCGTTTCCAACGATTTAGATATTCAGTACGCACATTCTCCATCGGATTAGGTGCCATTGTTCCATTATCCGAACTGATATTTGAATATAATTTCATCAACCGAATTTTAGAACCAAGGCTATAAGCCATATTGACAGACAACGTGAAACGATTATAGGTAAAAGTATTGTTCAAACTACCTTGCAATGTGGGAACCCGATTTCCGGAATATTTCATTACAGACATATAACGTTCCTCGTTAGACATCAATTTAAACTGCTCTCCATAGTCCACTTCTTCGCCATTCACCATAATCTTTTGTTCTAAATTCGGAAACATCGGACGTCCGTCTGCCGGATCAAGTCCCATAAATTTATAAGAATAAAAACCATTTATGGAACGATTAACCGTCTGCACGCTTCCGTTCAGGTAATCCGAATACGTGAGATCATCATCGTCCCTTAAACTTTTATCCGTTGTGGAAGTGGCTTTATCTATCAATTTATTAATGACTTGTCCCAATTGTGGATCAAATCTCCAGCGAAATCCTTTTCCATCCGCACCGACAGTATTTACAGGGATAAAATTCAAGGATAGTTCATACCCTTGATTCACCACAGTACCTTGGTTTACCTTATAGCTAGTCACTCCATTCACCTCTGACACAGACTTATCCATGAAAGCATCCTTTGTTTTCCGGTAATAGTAACTCACGGAACCTGTAATTTTCTTCTTCAATAATGAAAAATCAAGCCCCACGTTAAAATTCGCTGTCTTTTCCCATTTCAAATCCGGATTCGGGTAGGCAGAAACCGTCGAGTAAAATTGATCAAACAAATCACTGGTCGAAGTTGACTTTTTAATAACGAGTCTTGATGGAACACTGGGGACATTCCCTTGATACCCGAACGACGCCTTCAATGCCAAATCATTAATCCAACGTACTTCCCTCAATACATTCTCCGTAAGATTCCAACGACCGGCTAAAGCCCATATCGGAAAAAATTTCTCGTTAGCCCGACTACCAAATTCATTAGAAAAATCTACACGTGCATTTACACTGAAATTATACGTATTTTTATAGCTATACCCTAAAGTCATATAGGCAGAAACATCATTTGTCAACTGTTGCGTATAGCTTCCTAGCGCGGCAGAAGACTGTGTCCAGTTAATATATTCTTTATAAGTGTAATTTTTCAAATCGTCTGTTGGTATCGCTTCTATTGCATTTCCCCGATCCCGGTAAATACCCCGAGTTGTCTTAGCATAAGTATTATATTTCGTTGACTTTGTTTCAAAACCGACACTTCCATTCAGCCCATGATTCTCATCACGATCGACAGCTTGGCTATAATCCACTTGAAAACGAACAGTATAACTATTACGGTCTACCCGACTATCCTTCTGTTCTCCACCCCACGGCAACAAGGTATTCGTTTGCCACCAAGCTTCCGTCGCAGCCCCGTAAGATTTATTCAAACTCCGACTATAATAAGTATCCTCACCATGCCATGTTTCCGAATTAGAATTTGAAAAACTATACGACAATAATACTTGTGCTTTCAACTCCGGTATTATTTGATACCCCACGCTAGACTGAAAGGTAAAAGAATTCTGTTTCGTTATAGTCGAAGAATTTGCCATATCTTCCAATATGTTCTTCGGGTAATAATAAGTTTCCCCGTCAATCTCCTTTTCGATTTGATAATACCAGTAACTGCCATCATCATTACGTGCCGGTACGGCTCGGCTCGTGTTATAAGCAAATTCTGTTACGCCTACATCTTCGGGAATATACTTCCTTTTAGAAACACTTCCCTGTAACCCGAAACGTACTGTAAACTTGTCAAAGTTACCTGTTAAATTAACATTGGTCGAATACACCCGATTGCTCTCGCCTTTTACACTTCCCGAAACATCATTCAAACCGAGAGAAGCATAATATCTCAAAGTTGAAGAACCACCGGAAAGACTCAACGTGTGTTTATGCGAAAAAGCATCCTGCATGAGAATGTCAAACCAATCGGTATTCATTGTCTCGTATTTATCTACCAATGATTTATATTCGGTATACCCGATCTGACCTTCAATATAATCCCGATATGCTGCTTCATATCCCACCCATGAAGTAATCTTGGGATAAGCCAACCGATTCTCTATCATCTCTCGTGAAAAAGCAACACGTTCTTTAGAATTCATCACGTTCACGCTCCTGTCACTATATCTCGGACGCTGGGTAAAAGATCCTGCCACGGAATATGTCACGGAAGGAGGTCCTTGTTTACCGGCTTTCGTGGTTATCACGATAACCCCATTTGCGGCTTTCTTGCCATAAATAGCCGTAGCCGCCGCATCCTTTAACACGTCGATTTGCTCAATATCCTCCGGGTTCAATCCGGAAATAGCGTTACCTAACAAGTTCACGAAATCCAAATCATTCAGGGTCTCCGGATCCACATTTACCGGGTCTTCCTGTATCACACCATCAATCACCCAAAGCGGTTCCTGTGATCCTAAAATGGTAGACGTACCGCGAATACGCAAACGAGGAGCAGCCCCAATCTGTCCAGAGTTTTGCATAAAAATCATACCCGGCACGTGTCCTTCCAACATCTGGTCGATCGTCTGTAAACCGGGTGTAATAATGTCTTCCGCCCGGATAGAAGTAATCGCACTGGCATTCTTACGGGCATCAATCCGATGGTATCCCGTGTTTACCACCACTTCCTCCAACTCCGACACGGTTTCTTTCATCACCACGTTGATCGTATCTTTTCCCGTGTATTTTACTTCCTCGGTTTCCATTCCTATAAATGAAAAGAGAAGTGATAGATTATCCGTCCGGGGGAGGTTCAACGAGTACTGACCTTTATTATCAGTACTTGTCCCCATCGCCAAGCCCTTGACAATAATCGTTACACCCGGTAATACCACCCCTTTCTCGTCTTTCACCGTACCGGTAATACGAACCGATTTGACTTCAGTATCGGGTCCCACGGCAACTCTTCCGTTTCGCTCCGAGCAAGCCAATCGGGTTCCTTTAAGACACTCCTGTACAGCTTGCAAGACCGTTACATTCTTCAAGTCAACTGTAATTCTTTTCGTTTCCCGGGTTACTTCTTCACGCTTGAAAATAACATTGTTCTGGCTCAGTTTATTGATTTCCTCTAACGCCTGCAACACGGTTGCATTCTCCAATTTTAAAGAAATTACCCGTTGGTTTCTCTCTTGTCCGAGAGCTGAACTTGTCGTGAGCGAAACTGTTGTCCATAACATGCAAAATAATGTTAAACAACACCTCCACCAAACACGAAAGTTCAGAAAAAACTTTTTGTTCAGTTCTTTTTTCATAGATTTGTAAAATTAAAATGAAACACTATCCTTGTTTTTACAAGGTCTTTGTAAAATGGAGTGGTCCGCGAAACCTCTCCATTTTTTGTTTTCAACTTTCTGTTTTTAGATTTTATCTTTCACGTATACTACATTTTTTCCCATTATAAATCGGGGTCCACCCGTGTAAGTCAATGTTTCCAGTATAGATTCTAAAGAATCGTCCTTACTCAAACAACCACTAAAAGTATGCTTTCGGGAACAACCTTCATTATAAATAAATTTCAATCCATACCATCTTTCCAGCACCCGGGTCACCACCGTGATATTCTCATTGTCAAACATAAACTGCCCTTGTTTCCAAGCCACGTATTTTTCAGCATCCACCTTCTTCATCTCCATCACGTGCTCGTCTTTCTCCCATTCGCATTGCATTCCAGGTGTCAATATTACCGATTCGTTCTCATTAACCGCGGATACTTCTACTTTCCCAGTCAACAAGGTAGTATATACACTCTCTTCATTATCATACGCTTTTATATTGAACGAAGTCCCCAATACTCGAGTTCGAACCTCTTTCGTTTCCACGATAAAAGGATGCGCCGCATCCGGCTCTACCTCGAAATACGCCTCGCCTTTCAACTTCACCACCCGCTCTTCTCCAATAAAGTCTACCGGGAAATCCAATTCGGATTCCGCGTTCAACCATACCTTCGTCCCATCACTCAAGATGAAGAAATAGTCGCCGCCGACCGTAGTGATAATCCGATTACGCTCTTCCTCGACACGCGCTCCTAAAGTATCCTGCTTCCTCTCGTATGTCAATTGAGCATCTTTTTTTATAATAGTCGCCTGCCCGATGTATATACTGTCCGTACCTTGATGAGCAAGCCCAATAGTTTTTCCATCTGAAAGTACTAACATCACTTTCTCGTTCATCATTCGCTCCGGCTTATTCTCAACCAGAGTATCCGGCTTATCCTTCCCGTTATTCAAAAAGAAGAAACCAGCCAAAACAATCCCGACCAAACAAGCCGCACCAACCATCGCGTACCATTTCCGAAGCCCGCGTCGTGTACGCATCTTATTCTCTCGAATTTGTTTTTGAACCCGTGCAGAAATCATTTTTACATTGACATCAGCCTTTACTTCCGTTTCTGTCTCCAAGTACTCGATCATACTTTTCCCCGAAACAATCTTCTCGTACAAAAGCCGATGTTCTTCTTTCTCTGCCATCCACTTCTTAACCTCACGTTTCTCTTCTTTTGAAGCCGTTCCGAAGCGAATCTTCAAGATGATCTCTGCTAATATTTTTTCCTTATTATAGTCCATCATTCCACTGATATTTCCTTAAAGACACCAAGGGTATCCGATTTGTATGAATCGAAACACGATTTTTTTTCAAATTTTATTTGGAATGAAAAAAAATAACTATAATTGCATAGATTTCCTGTGACTGTAAAATTGATCTTCAATACAAACTAACCGATGAAAGATCCTATTGAATTAGAACAATTTATACAAAAGCACTACACAACTATCTGTACGATCGCCCTGAAATTTGTCGGTTCATCCGACATCGCACAAGACATCGCACAAGATGTTATTGTCAAATTTTGGGAAAATCGGAAACAATATAAAACCTTAGATTCCGTCGAAAATTTCTTGTTCATCATGACAAGAAACGAATCCCTCAACTACATCCGAAGTGTAAAAAGAGAGAACGAACGCTACAAACAAATTTACCCCGGCGAACATGACAACTCTGGTATTCTGGAAAGAATCATCGAGGAAGAAGCCAACCAAATATTAATCCACGCTATCCGACAATTGCCACCCCAAAGCGAACGTATCATCCTTCTAACCCTCGCCGGCAACAACGTGAAGGAAATTGCTGAAATCATCGGCGTTTCCGTCAACACCGTGCGCACCCTCAAATACGGTGCCATCCGTAAATTGCGAGAATACTTCATCGCCCGAAATTACAGGGCTGAATTTTAACCCAATTTCCGTCATTTACAAACAGAAATCAAGAAACAACCAAGTTTTGCCTTTTCAATAACATTTAAGCAACACTTGTCCCGTCAGGTGTTAGACAGGTGTTGCTCAAATGTTATACTGGAGTTGTAGCCCGTCCTCTCCCTTTTCTCGACCTGTTTTCGCCTTGTTCTTCCCGGGAAGCCCTCTCGCTCCCGAACCGTTTCAAGTAATAAATCCATAGCGTTTAATTTTTGATTACGTGACAAAAGTAAAGCGCCATACCCCTCGATACAACTATTCTATCCCGTTCGCCGCGTCAACCGACCCGTTGACTCTTTCAACCGACCGAACAATCCGTTTTCGCGGCGCGTTACCGACACTTGTAAAATTCAATTCTAATCACTAACTTTGTGATTGTTGAATGACTAACAAATAAAATGACACCATGAAATACTTGGATCCCAAGGCAGACCTGCCATTCAAACGCGTGTTCGGGGAACATCCCGACCTGGTGATGAGTTTACTCAACGCCCTGCTTCCTCTCGCTCCCGGGCAAGAGGTCACGGACATCGAGTACCTCCCCGCAGAGATGGTGCCCGATAACCCGTGGAAAAAAAACAGCATCGTTGACGTGCGGTGCAAGGACAAAAGGGGAAGGCAATTCATCGTCGAGATGCAAATGATCTGGTCGCAGGAGTTCAAGTACAGGGTATTGTTCAACGCCTCCAAAGCCTACGTGAGACAAATCGGGAGCGGGGAAAATTACCACCTGCTGCAACCCGTCTACTCGCTCAACCTCGTGAACGAGATTTTCGAGCCGGAGATGAAGGGATACTACCATCACTACAAGCTCGTGCACGACAAGGATTCCAATAAAGTCATCGACGGGTTGCAACTCGTGTTCGTGGAGCTGCCCAAGTTCACCCCGCACACGTACGCGGAAAAAAAAATGCAGGTCCTCTGGTTACGATTCCTTACCGAGATTGACGAACGCACCGTGTCCGTGCCCGAGGAGTTGTTAGCCAACCCCGAGGTCAACAAGGCAGTCAAAGCGATCGAGGAGGCGGCGTTCACCCCCGCGCAACTCCTCGGCTACGAGAAATTCTGGGATAGCATCAGTACCGAGAAAACACTGTTCTACAGTGCCGAGCAGAGAGGGTTGGCCTGTGGAAGAAAAGAAGGGAGAGAAGAAGGGATAAAAGAAGGGAGAGAAGAAGAAAAAAGGACGATCGCTCGTAACATGAAATCATTTGGTATGACCCCGGAAGCCATCGCTCAAATGACCGGGCTATCTTTGGAAGAAATCGAGGCAATATAGTTTCAATAAACCCGAATCGCGAACCGATTCCGGGAGGATGTTTCCCGGGACGGGTTATACATGATTATTTACTGATTTTAAAGGATTTGGATTTATGCAATCCTTTCACTTTGCCTAAAAAACGAAAGCGGGAATGAAGGTCGTCGCGATAGGCGGAACTTACCGGGAAATCCTGCTTGCCGATGTAAATCGTGTTGCCGATCACCCGGTCTACGAGGTCCAGGCAGACGGCGTAACCACGGTGAACCCGGGCGAATCGCTCGGGAGGAAGTGCCGCCAGCACTTTCTGCAACGGGTGAATCACGATGATTTTGGTACCATCCTTGAAATGAATGTAACAATAAGCCCGATCCGCCTGCAACCAGGCGATACTCGAGAACAAGACCAAGCGGTAGAAGTCATTACTCCAAACGAAAATACGATCGTTCATCAAACGATCACTTACCACGGCGGCAGGTTCTGCCGGGAGGCTATTTTCTATCTCTATGTTATTTTTTTCCTGTGTCATAATCTTTTAATATTATGCCCCAGGAAACAAGCCTCCCGGCAGGTATCTTCCTCGGCTACTTTTCCCGAGTGTAAAAGAAGAACTCCCTATAAACTAATTCGCCGGTTTAAACACGACGCCGGTGAGATCAATGTCTTTCCAGAAGGATTGCATGAAGGAGAGGAAGTCGGCAGGGGTCAATTTGTCCACCACCTCCTCGAATTCCCTCGCATCCGCCTGGTTCAGGCCGGTCTTGTAGTACAACACCAGTTTTTCCTGCCAGTAGACGTTGGTCTCGCGTGCCTCCCCCTCTTTCTTGCGGATGGAGTTCAACGCCATCATCAACTCGTCCCGGGTGGGGGCTTGCTGACGCAGGCGTTCCAGCTCGCCGAGGACGATCCCTTTCAGCCGGGAGGCGTTCGACGGGTCGCACTGGAATTCCACGATCAGGTAATAGCGTGCCACCGGCTCGTGCACCACGCTCTCGTTGACGTTCACCGCGTAGGTGCCGCCCTCCTTCTCCCGGATGACGTTCATGCAGCGGGTCTGCAGGATGCTCTTCAACGCTTGCAGGCAAACGGCGTGGCGGATGTTGTCCTCCATCTCCTTGCTCGCGCTCAACACCACGAACGACGTGGGAAGCCCCATAAACTCGATCTCGCATTCCTGGTGCCCGCGCAAGGGTCTTACCCCACGGTCGATCCACTTCTCCCGGTCACTCGTTGACGGCAGCGCACCGAGGTATTTCTCCACCAGCGGCTTCAACTCCGCGGCGGGGAGGTTTCCCGTGATGAAGAAGGTGAAATCGCCGGCGTTCGAGAAGCGCTCCCGGTACACTTGCCCGACCTTGTCGAGGTCCACCTTCCCGAGGTAGACGGCGTTCTTCAACAACGCACGCGGGTGACAACCGTTTTGCAAGCGAGTCACGGTGTCCTGCAACACGTTCCTCCCCTGCATCCGGGATTGCATCAACCGTTGTGCCATCACCTTCCCGAGAGCCTCCCGGTCAATCCGCGGGCGGGCGAAAGTCAGGTACACCAGTTGCAACAAGCTCTCCGCGTCCTCCGGCAGGGCGGAAGCGGTCACGTACTCGTTCAACTCCCCGAGGCTCGCCTCGCACTTTACCCCCTTGCTTGCCATCCACCGCTTCAACGTCGCCGCGTCATGGTCTCCCAAGCCGCACGCCCGCACGAGCGGCACGGCCATCTCCACCGTGGGAAGCATATCGAGGTCGTACAGGGAGGTTCCACCCGGGCTATAAGCCTTCAACGACAACTTGTTACACTCCAGGTCACTCTCGCGGTACACTACCTTCACCCCGTTCGCCAGCGTCCATTCCACGGCATCGAAATCCGCCAACTCGCGTTCCGAGGTCACCGGGCTACCCGACGGTTGTTCCGCCAGCAACGGTTGCTCGTCGCCCGTCACCGCTCTCTCGTGCACGTAAGGCTCCACCTCCACGTTCTTCACCTCCGCCATGATGTCCTTCACCTCCTCTTCCATCAGGTGCCACGCCATCTCCGAGCCGGAGATCACCACCGTTTTGTTGCCCGGGGTGTCCCACTCCGACACTTTCGCGTTCACATCCTCCACGGTCAGCGCCGGGATCAAGCTTTTCTGGAAGGCGTACTTCTCGTCATCCGCCACCAGCGGGGCGCCATTCAGGTAATGATCCCTCATCACCTGGCAGTAAGCGTCATGCTTCACCTCCCCGCGGGCACGGTACCCCAGTTCCAGCTCCTTCAACAGCGACGCTTTCACCTCCTCCAGCTCGCCCGCCATGAAGCCGTGGCGCCTCACCCGCTCATTCTCCATCAGCAACGTGCGCAACGCCGCCTCGTCCTGCCCCGGCTTGGGCATTCCCCCGAGCTGGTAACTATAATACCCCCGCTTGAACGGGATAAAATTAATCCCTCCCTGTGCCAGCGGGCAGTTCGGCTGTGCCAGCAGTTTCGCAAAACGTTTCCCCATCATCGTGTTGAAGCACCGGATCAATATCTCCTCTTTCAGGTAGGCGTAAGTGTTCTTCTCCTCCCGGGAGGGCTCGGGCACCATCGTGATGACGTTCAGGGTCGTGTAGTTGATCCCCGGGTCTGTCGCCAGGCAGTAGTACATCTCCTCGTGCGCCGGGATCTCAATCTCCGGACGGGGGGTCGGTTTTTTCACCGCCGGGATCTTGGAAAGGATCTTCTTCACCCGGCGTTCCATCTGCTTCACGTCAATGTCGCCGACGATCACCACGGCGGTCAGGTCCGAGCGGTACCACTCGTGGTAGAACTCCCGGAGTTTCCGTGCATCGATCGCCCGGATCGCCTCCGGTGTCCCCAGTGCGTCCCGGTCCGCGTAAGGGGAGCCTTGCAGCAACACCCGCGCAATCTGGTCCTGCGCCCTCTTCTCGGGCGTGTTCAGCATGTTCCACTCCTCCTCTATGACTTTCTTCTCCCGGTCTATCCGGTCCTCGTCGATGGTCAGGTAATAGGACCAGTCGCGCAGGATCATCACGCAGGTATCCAGGAATCGCTCGTCGCCCGTGGGGACGTTGTTAAAAAGGTAAACGGTGTGGTTGTCCGAGGTCACGGCGTTGATGTCATGCCCGTAGAGCACCCCGTGACGCTCCAGCGTCTTGATCATCTCCCGCCCGGGGAAATGCTCCGAGCCCTGAAATGCCATGTGCTCCAGGAAGTGCGCCACGCCACGCTGCTCGTCCCCCTCTTCCAGCAGGAAGCCCGCGTTTCTCACCAGGTAAAAGTTCGCCTGGTTCCGGGGGCGGTCGTTGTGACGGATATAATACGTCATACCGTTCGACAAACGCCCCACGACCATCTCCGGGTCACGGGGTAATTTCTTCTGCAAATCCACTTGTGCCGACAAGCCAGCCATGAAAAGCAAGCTCACGACAAACAATAATATCGCTTTTTTCATGTTCGTTCTATCAATTTTTTATCAAAGACAAGGGAGAACAGGAGAGAAAGAACGGTTTATAAGGTTTGTAAATGTCCGTAAGGTCGAAGATCCATAAAGTCCTTAAGGTCCATGGACCCCACAGGTGCCTTGTTTATCGGTAACTCAGCTGCCGTGGACTTTGTCCGAAGGACTCCCGTGACCTTCGGACTTTACGGACATTATGGACTTTAGACCAGAACCGAAGGTTCTACTTTATGAACTTTACGAACTTTATAAACCTTATAAACTTAAAACCCCCGATTCGACCTCGAACTCGTCGACCGTGCCGGTTTCGGAAGAAAAACTTACCCCGATGCGGTACAGCCGACGGGGATCGTTCAGGTAGGGACGGGCGTAGCCTTTTTCCTCGATCTGGCGAAGGGCGTCGGCGGCGGTGCCGTCCAGCTTGAATTCAAAGATGTAGATGTACCGGTCCGTTTCCACGATACAATCCACCCGCCCCTCGCTCTGCTGTTTCTCGGTGTACACCGTGTAAACGCTCACCAGGCGCAAGATCAGGTAGAACGTGTAATGGAAGTAGCGTTCACGCTCCCGCTCGTTCTCTTTCCGGCGCATCGTGTAAGGGATGTCGCTCAAGAACGAGGTCAACAACACGCCGAACTCTTCCACCTCCCCTTCCTGCAAGGCATCCACGACATCCTGCACCCAACTGTTTATTTCCGTCCGGGGCTTCAAGTAATCCGAGGCGACTACACTCAAGAAGCCGTTCTTCACCTCGTTGTTCGGGAAATCCAGCAAGAACGTGTTGCGGCGCCTGTTGAAATCCTTGATCGTCAGGTAACCGCTCTGGTAGATCATCGGCAACGGCTTCTCCACGTCTGCCTTGTAATCCACGAATTCCGGGGTCCGGTAATAACGGCCCGTCATCTCGTCCAGGTTTTCCCGCGTGTGACGCAACAGGCGAACCAGGTAGGTCGGCGTTCCGCTTTGGAACCAGTAATCGGAGATTCTTTTCGAAGTGAAAGCGTTCAACAAACTGAACGGGTTATAAATATCAATCAGACCCGTCCCGAAATGATACCCGTCATATTGCGCCTTCACGAGTTGTTTCATTTCTTCTAGTGTCAACTCGTTTTTCCGTGCCAGTTCCTCGATCGAGGTGGCAAAATAGCTTTCCAACTCCTCGCCCGTGATCCCGCAAAGGGATTCGAACTGCTCGTCCAAGCTGATGTCTCTCGGCTGGTTGAAGCCGCTGAACACGCTTACCTGCGAGAATTTGGTCACCCCCGTCAGCAAGACGAATTGCAAGTGCTCGTCAGCGGCTTTGAATACCGAGTAAAAACCTTTCAGGATTCCACGGTTGCGATCTTCCAGCGACATCTCGTTCAGTCCCACCATCACCCGGAGATCGGTGTCCAGCACGTCCAGCATCGGCTTGTCGTACTCGTCGACCAGCACCACCGCACGCCGTCCAGTCTGCCGGTGCACGTGCTCCAGCAAGAGGATGAACCGCTCGCCCACGTCCCGGCTGCCGGAAGCGAAACCGTACTCTCGCTCCCACCGAGATACGTATCCCTCCAGCACATTTTCCAGCACGTCGCTCCCCTCGAAGTTCCGCCCGTTGAAATCGATGTGAAATACCGGGTAGACAAACCAGTCTTTTTCCAAGCTGTCTATCGCCAGTCCCTTGAACAATTCTTTCCTTCCCAGGAAATAATTTTTCAACGTGGAAACCAACAGACTTTTTCCAAAACGACGCGGACGGCTCAGGAAATAAATCTTCCCGGTGTCGACCATGGTATAAACCAAATCGGTTTTATCCACGTAAACGTAACCGTCTTCGATGATCTGCTCAAAATTCTGGATGCCTATAGGGTATTTCATTGTTGTACGAGTTTTAATATACCACAAAGATAAGCAATTTTTTAATTGAGATGATGGGGTTTATAAAGTTTATAAGGTCGAAGGTTCATAAGGTCCTTAAGGTCCATAGACCCCGCGGGCGCTTTGTTCACGGCAGCTCCGCTGCCGATAAATTCGGTCCGAAGGACTCCCGTGACTTTTGGACTTTACGGACCTTCGACCTTACGGACTAGAACCAAAGGTTCTACCTTCGGTTCGCTTTTTCTCTCTCGTTCCAATATGTCAAAGAACTTGTTTATACTTCGTTATAGTAACTAGTCCAGCGTGATTTTTTGACGCCGAGCCAGTATTTGCTTTTCTCGTCTTTATAAAGATTATGGAAACTAAGAAAGTTTATAAAGTTCATGGCCCCTTCGAACTTTATGGACTTTATAGCTCAGAAGCGAAAGTTCGACTTTACGAACCTTATAAACTTTACAAACTTTATGAACTTGAAATAAGAGGTGTGTTTCACACACACCTCTTATTTCAACAACTCCGCCACTTTTTTCTGCAACTGAGCGCCACGCAGGTTCTTGCCGACGATTTTGTTGTTCTCGTCGAGCAGGAGAGTATAGGGGATGCTCATGAGGTTGTACATGCTGGCGATGGGAGAGCCTTGGGCTTTCAGGTCGGAGAAATGTTTCCAGACCATACCGTCTTCCTCGATGGCCTTTTTCCAGGCACGGGGATCGTTATCCAGCGAGAAGCTAATGATTTCCAAACCCTTGGACTGGTACTTCTGGTAGAGTTTCAGCATGTTCGGGTTTTCCTGCCGGCAGGGGTTGCACCACGATGCCCAGAAATCCAGCAATTTCACTTTGCCCTTCACCTGGTGCAACGAGAGGGTGTCGCCCTCCGGGGTCATTGCAGTGAAATCGGGAGCAATACCACCAACCTCCAGCGACTCGTACAGGGCAATCTGCTGTGCGATCACTTTCCCGTAGGGACCACTTTTGACCTCGTCCGTCAGATAGTTGTAGCGTTCCCGCAAGCGTTCCAACCCCACTTGCCTCATGGAATTGGTAATCACGTAAGCTGCCACGAACGATCCGCCGTTGGCTTGCAACATCTCGGTTTCCTGCTTCTGGGCTTTCTCCACGAACTTCTGGAATTGTGACTGGAGGGCTTGCATTTTAGGCATATTCTGTTCCTGGTAAGCTTTTTGCGCCTCGCTTTGCATCCGCTGTTGCTCTTGCTTGACGCTCGCGTTGATGGCATCAAACTGGCGGAGCAATTCCTGCGCCGCACCGCCGCCGTCCACGTAGACCATCTTCTCGTTGGCGATCACGTTAAACACGGCGTTCTCTATCATCAAGGGGATTCTCGCTTTCGCGTCCGCCGTCATGATGTAAGCCACCATCGCACGGTCCACCCGCCCCGAGAACTCGAACTTGCCGCCCACCATATTGGTTGTGGCGAGCGTGTCGCCCCGTTCGCTGATCAACAACATTTTCCCGTCCGGCACCCCGGAGGTTTCCGCCGTGATTTTAAATCCTTCCTGCGCCCGGCAAAACGCAAAGGACGCCAATACCATACCTATTAATAATACTATTTTTTTCATTTCCTTTTTTACTTTTTAAAAAATCATTTATTATCTGTTTCTTCCAAGTCCACGTAAAGTTCTAATAACATTTTTCCCATTTTCCCCCACACGTCAAAAGAGAGGACTTGCTTAAACACATCAGACTCCGAAAAATCCTGGAAATACGGTGACCATTTTTTCAATGCCAGCACATCTATTTTCAAATCCGACAAAGCACGGTAAATCGCTTTCGCTTCCCGCTTGTATTTTTTATACTCACCCGCCAACTTCACTCTACCGGCAACGATCTCCCCTTTACCGTTGAAAGCGTAGTCGACAAGAAACATACGGTCGTTTCCTTTCGGATGCTCCCGCACGCTCTTCACCACTTCTTTCATTTCCGGGGTAAGGATGCCATTCCCAATTATATTCGTTACTTTTTTAAACACGCTGTCCACGAAATGCCCCTTGCAAGTGTGTTCCACGGCATCGATCTTTTTCCCCTTCGGGTAAACGAAAAGCCCCCGATTGGTTACTTTCGTCGCGCGGAGGTCGGATTTAGTAACAACGCCCCCCCCCTCCGGGTATTCCTTTTTGCCTTTCGTTTTCTGGGCGGTGGCGTCCGGCATCCCGAGCAACCCGCACAAGCAAGCGATGGCAAAACAGTAAATCGCTTTCATGATTTCATGTTTCAGTTGTTATTTTGCACGCACCCCGGGAGGGGTGCGGCAAAATAAACCTATTTACAAACACACTATACGTCAGAAAGGAATCACGTCACCAAGCACGCAATCCGTGTTATTATTGGAGTAGCGGTCTTTCACTGTCAGGCGGATATAGCGGACGGTTTGTTTTTCAGTGAAGTTCAGCAGTCGTTTTTCACCGCTGACCGCCCCCATGGTGTTCTCTTCCATGTGGCACGGGTAGGTCCACGTCTGTCCGTCCGCAGACACCTGCACGATAACCGATTCCAGGAGGAAATTCTGCAAGCTGTAGGTCACCTGTCCCTGCACGATTTTCAATCCGCAGACCGTCCGCGGCTCCTGCATGTCAATGGTCAGGTTGTACGACCGCTGCGTCTGTCCAGTATTCGGTACCCACTGCGTCACGGGATTATCGTCGAACAACATCTCCGCCCGGAACCCTTCCGGGGTCTCCCCGGCGGGAGTAATGTCCACCGTCCAGCCTTCCGTATCAAGTAACGCCAGGTCTGCAGGCCATTGCGAGCCGTTCTTTTCATTCACCGTACCCTCATACTTGTATATGCCCAAATTTTGTTTAAAATTATAAAATACCATATCACTGGCCCTATACACGTTGACGACCATGCCCTCGTTCAACTCGTTCAACACGTTCGCGCAGAAATACATCCGGGCTCTTTTATTGGCGTCGGTCAGCGAGGCGACTTTCTTCGTGCTGCCAAAATACCGGTTCTTGCCCAAGTTCAGGGTTTTGAGGTTCGGGAAGTAAAGGATGTCTTCCAACGACGCCAGGTCATAATCCAAGTCCAGCATCTCCTGCTTCAGCAGTTCGGGAGTAATCTCCCCGTAACGTTCCATCAGCTGGTTTCTGAAATCCCCCATCATCGTCACGTTGCCTTTCGCCAAGGTACGTTCAGGGAAGGTGATCAGATCCGGGCAGCCTTCCAGGTATCCCTGGCGTGTCAGGACGATTTCTTTCGAGGGATCCACGTCCCGCAGCAGGTAGTCCCCGGCATCGAACGCCTCTCTCAGGTTGAACTCCTTCGCCGTGCCCTCCGTGTCCGTGTAGTGCAGCGTGAAATTCGCCATGCGCTCCTCATCCCACTCGTTCATGAACAGCACCAGGTTGTTCCTGATGAACACGTGTTTCAGGATACCGGTCGTGAACCCCTGCACCGACTCGTGACCGAGGAAATAGGGCCGCCCCGTCGCCTGCAGGTTGTTGGTGAGGGAGGTGTCCCCCGCCACCGACAGCGCCGCTACCGACACCGTGTAGGTGGCATCCGGCAATCCCTTGATTTCGCACGCTTCGGCATCCGCCGGCACGATCGTGTCGAATGCGGACAAGTCCGAAACACAACGCACCAGAATCTTCTCCCGGTTGGGGTCGAGGGCATTCTTCCAGAACACGCGCAGGCACTCCCAGCCGCTTTCCACCTTCACGTCCGTGCAACGCGCCATGTAGCGCACGGGACCGTCGCCCGCGTAGTCGTCGTAGGTGTCTTTCAAATCTTCGCAGCCCGCAGCAAACAGCAGGGCAAGCATTCCCAATATGCAAATATATCTATGTTTCATCGCTTAATCTTTTTGTACGTAAACTTCCAATTCCTGGTAGGTAAAGATGTTCCTGAAGTTTCTGAATTGATCATTCCAGGTCGAATAATCGAAATGGGCCAAGCACTGCACCTTCACGTATTTATATTCCGTGCCGTCAGTCGGGCAAACCAAGTTCATGAACACGGGATTCGCCCGGTCCAGATTCTCTTCCGTCAAATCCCCGATGGAAGAGTGGCTAACCCAGCAATCCTCATACCCTAAATCGATCGGCTGATAAAAATCCGACAGTTCATCCCACTGCTCCATGTCATTAGAACCGAACACCTTCACATGAGATGGAGTATAATCCTCCAGATTGACCACCGGGTCAGGCAGGTAGCCGGACGACGCCCGCAACATGGCATACAGGCGCACGGTAGCAATCACACGCGGTTCATCCAGCATAAGCACCACGTAGCTGTCTTTGGCGTCCGCTTTCGTCATGTACGTGTAAAAATCATTGTTTTTTCTATTCTTCAATCTTCCGTATCCTTTCACATCCCCGTCGATCAGATACTTGATTCCCAGTTGTCCCGCTACATTGTAAAGGGTCGACGTGCCGCGCTCCTCGCTAAAGCCTCCCGGGTCGGAAACCTCCAGCTTCGTGCGCGGATATTGCTCGGTAGCCAGAATCTTCACGCTGGGGAACACGCGCGTGCGCACGTAATAGCCGTTGGCATCCACGGTCTTCACCACGATGGTGTTCTCGTCCTCGTCACTCACCACCTCGACGAACTGGTTCAGGCGTTGGGCGATCTTGCAATTGGTCAGAAACAAGGTGTCCCGCTCCTTCGTGAAAGGATTGATGCCCACCCGGAAGATGTCGATGCCCTCCCCTGCCGGCATTCCCTCGTAATTCGCCTTCAGCATGAGGCCGTTCCAGACATTCTCCACCCGGATGCTGTCGGCAACCGCATACGCCGCGGACGGCAGGGTGGAAAAGGTGCGCTCCCGGGGGTCGGACTCCACGTTGTTGCGGTCCACCACCGTAATCCGCGCCACCACCTCCTGCTGCGGGGCATTGAAACCGGACAGGACGAGCGAATCGCCGTAAACGCTCCCGTCCTTCATCTGTTCTTCGCCCTGTTCATTCACGTAGCGCACGCGCACGGCGTAGATATCCGTGTTTTTCGGCAAGGCATAGCGCATCACCGCCCCGCCGTTCACGGGAGCGAAGGTAATCCCCTCCGCCGGCACCGATGCCTCGAAAACCGCCGCGTCATCCTCGCAGGCTGCCCAGGCACCCCACAGGAATAATATCGATAACCATTTGTATTTCATATCTTTTTATCTTTTTTTTGTTTATACTCCATTTTACCATCCCGGATTCTGCACGACGCCAGACACCATCACCTCCTGCGAACTGATGGGGAAGAAGTAATCCCGCGGCGTGATGAATCCCCGCAGCGACCAGGCAGGCACCGGTCCCTTGTAATCATTGTAGAAGCCTTCCTCCGAATCGGCGACGATATTCCAGCCCATCTGCGGCTCGTTCAGCTCGTCGGCTTCCAGCCAGCGGCGGAGGTTCCAGAAACGCTGCCCCTCGAATGCCAGCTCGATGTTCGTCTCGCGGCGGATAATCTGGCGCATGCCCGCCTGGGTCGTGGCAAGTTCCGGATTAAGGGAATGCTCGCTCCACGCCTTTTTCACGTCCGGGATGCCGGCACGCACGCGAACCTTGTCGATACCAGCATAAACGCGGTCGTCCGGGGTTTCGAGGTACTCGTTCCATGCCTCCGAGGACATCAGGTAGAGCTGCGCCACCCGGATAAGCGGCATTGGCAGGTCGCCCTTGGCTTCCACGTTCTTGCGATAATTATCCACCACCAGGTCGGTGTAGATGTGCTTGATCAGCCAGTAACCGGTGAGGTTCTGGTTCGCACGGGTACTCCGGAAGGAGAGGTCCGTCCCGAAATACTCGCCCTTGCGCGCCTCGATGACCCTCGGGTTCTGGATTTCGCTGGTATTGTTCTTGATGCGTCCCCGCCAGTTCATGCGGTCGCCGAGGATGCTGGCGTAAAACCGCGGTTCGCGTTTCAGGTGCAGGTTGAGCACCCGCGTCCCTTTCGGGATGATCCGGTCGTATTTCGAGCGCAGTTCTTCACCCATCTGGTAGCGTTTCGCGAATTCCCACTCCTTGTCCATATCGATGGGCAGGCCGTTCTCGGTGTAATACATCTCCACCATCTTCATGGAAGGCGACATCGAGCCGTCCGAAGGAGCATTCTGCAGCTGGTCGTTATACCCAGAAGCATTGAGGATGACCGGCAAGGTATGGGCGAGGAAATAGTTCCAGGCAGCCATCGAAGAATACTGCGTTTTAGCCTGGAATACAATCTCCTTGCTCACGCTGCCGGGCGCCTGCACGGACTGTTCGATGTCCTTGAGCGTGTTGAGCAGCGGGGAAGCCTCACCCGTGTTGCCCTGCACCAGCCCCCAGCCGGCGTCATCGCACACCCGGATTGCTTCATCGCATGCCTCGGCGGCACGACGCCATTTTTCCTTGTCTGCCGACGTGCTGAACAGCGGTTCGCCCTTCCGGTTGCGGAAAGAAGAGTACGCCGGATTGCCGTTGAAGAGGGGCGATGCCTGGTAGACCAGCACCATCGCCTTCAGGGCGAGCGCCGACTCCTTGTGGAAGTATCCCTGGCGGGCAGCCGTTTTCTCCGCCCGCAGCAGGAGCACCTCTATCGCCTCGTCGAGCAGCCGGACGATTTCGTTGAAACAGGTGTCCACGTGGCTACGCGGGAGTTTCATCTCCGATATGCTCTTCTCCACCCCGATGGTCGTGGGCAGCAGAATGATCGGCCCGTATTTGCGCAATTGCTGGAAATAGAGGAACGCCTTGACCGCTTTCACTTCCGCCGTCCACAAGTCCTTCTCCTCCTGCTCCATGTTCAGCGTGTTGCCGATGTTCTCGAAAAAGGTGTTGCAATACTGGATGGTGGCGTAATAAGAGGTGTTCGTCCAGGAATCGCTGATGGGGCTTAACGCCGACTGCACCCCGTCGCCGATCTTGAAGCCGATGATCGGAGGGGCAAACGAACCCATTCCCTCCCGCAGGATATCGTTCCCGACCAGCTCATCCGCGCCGGTAAGGGCAAAATTGGAACAGATGTTCGCCATGCCGGACATGTTCCGGTAACAGGTCGCCACCCAGCCGTCCACCTGGGCGCGCTGCTCGAAGATGGTCTCGACCGACTTGATATCGTTCTCCGGCACGATGTCGAGGTAATCGCATCCCGTCCACAGGAAGGCGGACAGGCAGGCGATGCTGATGATTTTTTTCATATAATTCATTTTCATGTAATTCGTTTTCAAGTTAGAAGCTAAAATTCAAGCCAATAGCATAGGTTTTCTGGATCGGGTAATTGAAGCCGTTATCGCCCAACTCGACATCCCACAGCTTGAAGTTGGTAATGATGAACGGGTTGTTGGCACGCACGAAAACCTTGACGTTTTGCATCCGTATCTTGCGTTTCCAGCTGTCGGGCAGGTTGTACGCCAACTCCAGCGCCGTGCAACGCAAGAAACTGCACTCGCGCATGAAATAGGTGCTCTTGTAAGCCGTCGGTGTAGCGTAATTCACCTTGTACATTCCCTCTTCCTGGTTGTGGTAGGCGATGTTTTGGACCGACAGGCGGGGCCAGAGGGGATGGTTTTTCATGTTCTCGGGCGTCCAGTGGTCGTCGGCAATCGCCTGCAACACGTTTCTGCCGCCATAGAACGGGGAGATGCTCGTCGGGTTGATAAAGAAGCCGCGCTTGCCGGAGCCTTGGAAAGCGAAGTTGAACTCCCATCCCTTGTAGTTGATGAAGCCGCTGAACCCGTACGTGATCCGCGGGGTTTCGGGGAAGCCGATATGCACGGCATCCTTGATGTCGATGATCCCGTCGTTGTTCACGTCCCGGTAACGGATATCGCCGGGGCCGTACTTCCCGCTCTGCGTGGGGGCGGCGGCAACCTCGGCATCGTCGCGGAACAGCCCCTGGTCGATGTAACCGACCTGCTGCGAGATTTCATGCCCCGTCTTGCGCTGCCACTCGGGCGTGTCGGACGCCTCTTCGAGGCTCATGTAAGTCGCTTTGTTATAAGTGAAGGTTCCGTTCAGGATAATCCACAAGTCGGGCGAGAAGGCGTGCTGGATCTTCCCGGAAAAGTCGAGGCCCCGGGAACGCACTTTCCCGATATTGTCCAACTGTTTGCTTTCGATACCCACGTGGGCGGGAATGACCGTCCGGTAGGAGAGGATGTTGTGGCGGATCTCCTGGTAAACGTCCACGGTGAACTCGCCGATGCCCTTGAAGAGTTTTGCCTCCACGCCGACATTCACCTGCTCGGCGATTTCCCATTTGATGTTCTCGTTGGCGTAATTCGTGACTTTCCATCCCTTGGTCGAAGTTTCCCCGGGCTGCTGGGAATTCATCCCGGAATCCACGACCTCCGGCAGATGGACGAAACGGGGCGTATTGATAATCCCGTCGTTCCCGACTTTCCCGTAGGAGGCACGCAATTTCAAGAAAGGCAGCCAGTTGGCGGCACCCGCCATGAAAGGCTCGCTAGAAATCACGTACGCCACGCCGGCGGCGGGGAAGAATCCCATCTTGTTCTTTTTGGCGAAACGCTCGGAACCGTTGTACCCGAAGCTCGCTTCCACGAAATAGCGGTCCTTGAACCCGTACGTTCCACGCATGGAGAACCCTAAATTCCGGTGTTCCACCGCCTCGAGATACTTTTCCGGCGCGGAACTCGTCGATTCCATCGCGTTAAGCACGGCGGTCAAGCTCGTCTGGTGGTCGCCCCACGCTGCCGTGTGGTAGGCGCGCAACTCGTAGGTCAGACGGGTGTCCATGTAAGATTTCTTGTCATCGGCGTTCAAATCGATCGTCCGGTCGCCGCTGGAGGGGTTCAGGGCAAAGAGCTTGTGCACGCCCATGGACTCGTCGAAACTTTGCAGCCGGTAGGAATAGGGTTTGGTAGAGAAGGGCATCGAATAGTAACCCGACTGACTCAACGCCACGCGGGCGCGCAACTCCAGTCCCTTCACCAGGGAAGAGAGGTTGTGGATGTATTCCAACTGGTTGGTCGTACTGTACCGGTTCCGTTCCAAGTAGCCCGCGTGGATCTGCATGTAGGGGTTTTCCTGTCCCGTCTCAGAGTACCCGCCGAAAAGGATATGCTCCCAGTTATGCTCCAAGTCGGCGGGATAGATCGGTGCGAACCGCACGGGATCACTCTCCAGCGCCATTTTGTAAGCCTGCGCCACGCTCACCATGGGACCGTGGTATTTATCCCAGTTGGTCTGGCTGTTGTAGAGCAACTTGATGTTGCGGTGCAGGTTCACGTTCAGGTTCACGCGGAACGAAAGCGTGCTGTTCTTGATGTTCACGTCGAACTCGTTCAAGCGGTCGGTCTTGAGCATACCCATGTCCCGGACATAGTTGACCGACGCGTAGTATTGCATCACCTTCGAGCCGCCCCGGATGTTGACGCCCAGACGGTGGTTGATGTTGTAATCCTTGAAGAGGATGTTCTCCCAGTCATTGGCGGGATACGCCCACGACGGGAAACTCTTGTTCTGCCGGCGGCTGATGTCGAGTGCCGAATAACGGGGCACGGCAAGCGGGTCGCGCGCCATCAGCGCCTCGTTATACATGCGCATGTAGGTCACGGGATCCACGATGTCCAGTTTCTTCGTCGGCATGGAAGCCACCGCCTCGTAACGCACGGAGGTGTAGACGCTGCCTTCCTCCCCTTTCTTGGTGGTCACGAGGATGACGCCGTTCGCCCCGCGGGCTCCGTACATGGCCGTCGCCGCCGCATCTTTCATCACGGAGAAACTCTCGATATCCTCCGGAGCCATACGCGCCAAATCCAGCTTGGAGGACTCGACGCCATCGATCAGGATCAACGGGTCGATGTTCGCCCCGGTCTGGAACGAAGTGATACCCCGGATGTAGAACTTGGTATTCATCTCCTCCTCGGTCAACGCACCGGGAAGGCCACCCGTCTGCCACCCCACGATACCGGCGATTTTACCGGCAAAGCTGGTGGTCAGGTCACTGCTCGACGACTTCAAGTCCATCGGGCGCACCGTGGTAATCGCCGACACGACGCTCTCCTTCTTCTGCTGCCCGAAAGCCACAACCACCGTTTCGTCCAACTCCTGCACGTCCTCCTCCATCGTGACGCGCAATGTGTCTTTCGCCATCTTCTCGGTAAAGTCCAGCGTCTTCTTCTTAAACCCGATAAACGTGAACTCCAGCGTCCCGCTTGTCATGGGCAGATCCAGGGCGAACCATCCCTGCGCATTCGTCGACGTCCCGATGGTCAGCCCGGCGACTTTCACCGTCACACCCGGCATCGATTGCTTCTGTTTGTCGAAGACGTACCCTTTCACACGCACGGATTTCGGCTTCTCGTCATCGACCTTCTCCCGGATCACCACGACATTCCGGTCAAAAGTAAACGCCAGCCCCAACCCGGGCAACAACTCTTCCAACACCTTCCCGAGTTCCCGGTTTTCGGCTTTCACGCTGACCATCCCTTTCGTCTGCATCAAAGCGTAATTGTAGAAGAAATCACACTTCGACTGCTTCCCCAGTTCTTCCAACACCGTGGTTAATGCCACGTTTCGCATATCCACCGTCACTCTCGCATTTTGCGACAGCACGCTGGCGCTCAATGACATACACACGCCAAATAGTAAAACACTCAACAATTTCATAAACATTAACATTTTTCGCCATGACTTCCCATGGCATCGCCAAGCGCAATTTCGCCTTTTTTTCATAGTTTTGTATTTATAATTGTACATGATATACTTCCCTATCGCTGCAAATGAATCGGAAAGTATACTTGATTAACGGCAGGTTGAAGATTGCTCAGGTCTTCAATCTGTTTTTCTTTGCACGGTTATCGTGTTTCCTTTTATTATAAATTCGACATCTTGAGTTTCCTCCATTTTCTTCAACAGATAACTGATATCGTCATAACGCTTCAAGCGTCCCCCGAATTCCATACGTTTCAAATCTTGATTCTGATAAAAGACATTCAAATCATACCACCGGGAAAGTACCTCCATAATATTCTCCAGCGGTTCCCGCTTGAAATAATAATACCCGTCTTTCCAAGAAGTGTACACCTCGGTATCCACCACGTTCACCTCCGCCTTCCCGTTTTGCTTGTCATACACGAGTTGCATCCCGGGTCGTATCACTTGCTGCCCTGCTTTATAATTCACCTGCACACTACCTTCCACCAGCGTTGCGGCAACGGTTTCCCTCTCCGGGTAAGCGTTCACGTTGAACGCCGTCCCTAACACCCGCACGTCAATCTCACCCGCCTTCACGACAAAGGGACGGGCTGTATCTTTTGCCACCTCGAAATATCCTTCCCCGGTTAAAATGACTTCCCGCCGTTTCCCCGCGAAGCGGACGGGATAACGTAACGAAGATCCCGCGTTCAAATAGACCTTGGAACCGTCCGCCAACTGCAAATTATATTCCCCGCCCCGGGGTACCCGAATCGTGTGGTACTCCACCTGCTCGTTCTTCTCTTCCGCACCATAAATCAGCGTACTCCCGTCGCTCATCACTCGCGGGTTCAAGCTATCGGCAGCAAGCACCACTTGGGTGGTGGAATCCAAATAAACCACCTCTCCCCTCGGCAAAACCAACTCCGCCCGCACACTCCCGGGCATGATCCTTGCGGTAGCCACCCGTACTGAAGTTCCCGTTTGCCGTTCTCCCGAGAGCATAAAATAAACCGCCATCCCCACGAACAAGGCTATACCTGCCGCCACCGACAATTGCCGCATCAACCGGACCCTCCCCCGTCGTTTTCTCACGACCTGCTCCACTTGTTCAAAGACGATCTCGTTCTTCCGCCGATGATGCAATTTCGCACCAGAGGAGGCTATTTCCCGCATCTCCCGCTCAAAACGGGAATTTCGCCCGGAAACCTCTTTCCAGTTTTCCAAGATTTGCCGATCCTCCGCGGAAATACGCTCCCCCGCAACAAGGTCTGCCAAAATCCGATCTATTTCATTTTCTTTCATACTCATTATTATGGGTCGTTTACTTATATATCACCACACTTTTCATTTAGGGTGAAAAGAAAATGAATTTTTTTTGCCTTGCCGCAAAAAAATTAAAACACGTCCTCCACGAAGAAAAGCAAAATGGAAGAAAAAGATTCTTTATTCAAATGTTCCCGCAAAAAACGGAGGGCTATTTTCATTTGAGTTTTCACGGTATTCACACTGATCTGCAAGGCGTCGGCGATCTCTTGGTATTTCATATCGTCAAGAGCTGCCATCAAAAATATTTTCCGGCATTCGTCCGGCAAGCGATTTATCGTACGATACAACAACTCAATCTCTTGTCCCGCTTCCTCCTCCCGGAGAATACCGGGTAAAATATAATCATCAACGGAAGAATCGTCGTGCATTTTATCCCGGCGATGTTTATCCCGGATATAATTAATCGTTCGAAACCTCACAGCCTGAAACATAAACCGTTCCAAATCCCCCTCAAAACTTTGCAATCGCCGGGAGAACCACAGGTGCACGAAACATTCTTGCACGATGTCTTCCGCACCCTCCGCATCATGTACCATCCGGTTGCAATACAATAAAAGAGGGTCGTAATAAACATCAAAAAGCAACTGCATCGCCACCTTCTCGTTCTGTTTATACAATGACAATATTTTTTCACTACCCACCATGCCAGTTCATGTTTAGTGCAAAATTAGCATATATTTTTATATTTCATTCAATATTGCCAGTATATCTAATGGAGATTCCGCAACATGGCAAGCCCCGTTTGCCAACAACTCTTCCCGATCCCGAAAGCCCCAAGTCACACCGACGGAAGTCACCCCGCTATTCACAGCGGTCTGCATATCCACACCGGAATCTCCCACGTAAAGCACTTCCTCTTTTCGGACACCTGCTGCTTTTATAATATCATAGACAATCGTCGGATCAGGCTTAATAGCAATCCCCTCCCGTTGCCCGAATACAAAATCAAAAAGTCCTTCGCCAAAATATGCGGGGATAAGGGCTACGGTTGCTTCATGGTATTTATTGGATGCCACGGCTAATAAAATACCTTGCCGCTTCAATTCCCCCAGCAACTCGGGGATTCCGGCATAAGGAGCCGTGAAATCCGCTTTATGCACGGCATAATACGCCACAAAATCCTCCTTAATCTTCATCACATTTTCCGGAGTCCGCACGGCGTCCGGCAAAGCCCGTTCAAGCAATTTATCTATCCCGTTCCCCACGAAATAGCGGTAGGCAGGCAACTCGTGTTCCGGATACCCGTACCGGCGTAAAGCATAATTCGTACTTGCCGCCAAATCTTCCAGCGAATTCAACAACGTCCCATCCAGATCAAAAATTACCAATTTTATCATATCCTTTCCATACTACTAACCAACGCGAAAATAACATTAAAAAAAAGAAATCGCTATATTTGTAACTCTTAATGTCGCTATATTATGAAATCTACATTTATGAAAGTACTTCGCGTACTGGTGCTTTGTGTCGTTATTATCTTGTACACAATCGGCTACCTCTTTAACGAACACACGTTGGTCAATTGGTCAACGCCTGTGCTAATATCTTTGATGATAGCCGTTCTCACTATCCCCTTCTATAAAATGTGGACATGGTTGACAACAGGAGAAGATAAAATTCTCAATTTGCTTTGCCATATGATTTGCGTGGGAGCTTTAAGCTATGCCTCGCTCCTCGCGGGCAACTATTACTGGGTTGACCCGGCATCCGAGAAACAAGAGGAGGTTGTCGTGCAGAATAAATACCAAAAAACACGCCAGAAAACACGGCGGGTAGGCAGAGGCAGGTACGTGGCAGACGGGACACGTAAAGAATATTACCTGGAAGTGGTTTTCGCCGACGGGATGAAAAAAAACTTACACGTATCCCTCTCGGCTTACAACAAAACCTCGGTAGGAAAAACAAAGGTACTGACTTTACAAAAAGGCTTCTTCGGACTTCCCGTAATAACAAAGGGATTGTAAAACCACCAAGTGTTATATTAGCACGCTCCCCTATGAACCTTACAAACTTTACGAACTTTATAGACCTTATAAACCAAGGGCTGTGTCGAAACACAGCCCTTTCTGCACGGGAGGAGAGGTTCGAACTCCCGACCCTCGGTTTTGGAGACCGATGCTCTACCAACTGAGCCACTCCCGTTTTTCACGTTGCAAAATAAGGGAATTTTATCGAGCAAAACAACAGGGAGGGCAAATTAATGCTTATTTTTGTTTCCAAAAATAAGCGATATGACAAAAATTGTGGTAGGTCTTAGCGGAGGAGTAGATAGCTTCGTGACAGCCCTTCTGCTACAACAGCAAGGTTTTAAAGTAATTGGCGTCAATCTCAGGCTATGGGATTCCCCGACATTCCCGGCACAAGAAAACGAATTGGATAATCTTTGCCACGCTACCGGGATAGAATTACTCCGGGTCGACGACAGGGCTCTTTTCGCATGTCAGGTTGTAGCCCCATTCGTTAAAGGTTACCTTTCCGGAGTCACCCCCAACCCCTGCGCAGTCTGCAACAGCTTCGTGAAATGGCACTTGTTATGCGCACTTGCCGATGATCTGAAAATACACCATATCGCAACAGGACATTATATCCGGATACAAGCCTACAACCATCACTCCTACGTGCATAAAGGCATTGACCCGAACAAAGACCAATCCTACTTTCTGTGGGGTGTCCGGGAAGAGATTCTTGCCCGCGCGATCACCCCGCTGGGGAATTACACGAAAGCACAGGTAAAAGAAATCGCCGGACAATACAGCTACATCCGGTTAGCCACCAAACGGGAGAGCATGAGCATCTGTTTCCTTGAAGGCGGGGATTACCGGGATTTCATTGCCCGCCAACCCGATACGGCATCCTGTTTCCAAACGGGGAAGATCATGGACGAAACAGGCAATATTATCGGCGAACACGATGGCATCGGGAATTACACGATAGGACAGAAAAGAGGCATTCCCTTAAAAAACGGGAACCCGCAATATGTAGCGAAAATCGATGCCCGTAACAATCAAATTATCGCATGCGACAAATCCTCTCTCTACCGCACGGAACTTCTCGTGAAAAACTATCATTTCATAGATCCCCAAGAGTTCCTAGCGACAGATATAGAAGTAAAAGTGCGCGGGCTGGGACTAAACCCGCAAGGCTACGCTCAAATTTCCACGCTCCCGGACACATCGCTTCTCGTGCGCCTTGCCGCCCCGGCATGGGCTGTTGCCCCGGGACAACCCGTGGCGTTCTACCGGGGCGACAGGGTTATCGGAGGCGGAATCCTATGCGAACAGCAAAATTAACAGTTGTGCCGTCAATACCCGCAAGAACATTGTGAGCGGGTACACCGTGGCATAACTTACCGAGGGGGCATCGTTTCCCGCCATCCCGTTAGAATACGCCAAGGCAGGCGGGTCTGTCATACTTCCGGCTATCAATCCCATCAATGTAAAATAGTTGATCTTGTATATTCCCCGAGCCACGATTCCCATGATAATCAAAGGAACGATCGTGATAATAAAACCATAACCGATCCACGCATAACCGCCTTGATTGATAATCGTTTCCACGAAACCATCTCCCGCACGCAATCCCACGCTGGCAAGGAATAAAGCGATACCCACTTCACGCAACATCAGGTTCGCACTCATGGTGGTATAAGTCACCAACCCGTATTGAGGCCCGAAACGGCTAACCAGAATAGCAACAATCAAAGGACCTCCCGCCAATCCCAGTTTCACGGGTTGTGGGATTCCGGGGAATGTAAACGGAATACTTCCCAGTACAATACCTAAAAATATACCCAAGAAGATAGGTACCAAATTCGGTTCGCGCAAACGGCGTAGAGAGTTACCCAACACCTTTGCCACGTTATTGACAGCCGCCTCCGGTCCCACCACCGTCAAACGGTCACCAATCTGCAATTGCAGATTCGGTCTTGCCACCAAATCCACTCCCGCACGATTCACCCGTGTCACGTTCACCCCGAAACAATTCCTCAACTTCATCTCACCCAACATTTTCCCGTTCACCGCGGCTTTCGTGATAGCAATACGTCGGGATACAAGTTTTTTATCTAATTTCTCCCATTCGACTTCAACCCTTTCGCCCAAGAATGCCGTGATAGCATCAATGTCTTGCAAGGCCGCCACCACGAGTAATTTATCCCCGGCACTCAAACAAGTTTCGGAAGAACCAAGTTCAATACTATCATCTTCGTGATAAACCCGGGAAAATACAAACTTCCGGTTTATCAAACGAGTTACTTCCTTCAAATCTTTTCCAAACAAGGCAGGATTGGTCACCCGCACGGAAAACTGTTGCGCATTGCTTCCTTTGTCCGTATCTTCCCGTTCCAACGCCTCATTTTCCTTTTCCAGATTCACCCGGAAAAGCACCCTCATCAACATAATCGAACAGATAATTCCGACCACACCCAACGGATAGGCAACGGCATATCCCAACGCAATCGTCGGGTCTTCCATCCCGGAAGCATCCATGTAAGCCTGCTGCGCGGCTCCCAGTCCCGGGGTATTCGTCACGGCTCCGGACAGGACTCCAACCATCGTCGTGATAGGCAGTCCCGTGACAACATGAATAATATAGGTAGTGACAACACCCAGCAACACGATTCCCGTCGCTAACATGTTTAACGTCATTCCTCCTTTCCGGAAAGAAGAAAAGAATCCCGGTCCCACTTGCAGCCCGACCGAATACACGAACAGGATTAACCCGAACTCCTGTACGAAATGCAAAATATGCCCGTCTACCTGCATTCCAAAATGACTACAGATAATTCCCACGAAAAGAATCCACGTGATACCCAAAGAAATTCCCCAAACCTTCACCTTGCCCAACACGATTCCCAAGGCGATGACGATCGCGAACATCAAAACAGAATGTGCAACCCCTTGCCCGAAAAACAGGTCACCTAACCAAGACATATCGATTTATGATTTATGATTTACGATTTATGATTTATGATTTCATTTGTTTTTTATCTGCTGACCGATGAAATTCTATATCATCCCTGAACAATTTCCGGTACGTGATGTACGTTTGGGATTGCTTCGCCCCGATATAGTGCATCAAATGCATCATTTGGGGATTGAAATCACCGACCCAACTCAAGTCCAACCAATCATATCGTTTTTTATCCTCTATCATTCTTTTACAGAAAGCATAGATCATGGCAGCCTCCACCCCGCGTCCTTGATACTCCGCGGCAACCCCGAATATCAATCCCAAAGCGACACGTCCCGGTTTTAGATAGCGATAATACAAGAATTTCAAAATACCCAGACCGCTAATTTTCCCGTTCACGTGCTTCACGATATAATTCAATTCGGGAATCGTGATAAAGAATCCTATCGGTTCACCTTTGTAATGAGCGAAATAAAGCAAGTCCGGATCCAATACTGGTTTCAATGTTTTGAACAGCACGTCCACCTGCTCTTTCTCCATGCCTGCCACACCATGCACGTCCAGATTCCATGCCTTGTTATAAATGGTAAGAAAAGAAGATTTCGCTTGTTCCGGTGTCATCTCCCGGTAAGATATAATCCGATAATCTCCGTTTTTCAACAACCTTTCGGATTTCCAAATCACCACTTCGGAGAGGCTCTCCATCACCATCGGCGTACGATAAATATATTGCTTGAAGTAATCGCGAAACCCGTAATTCTCGAAAAACGGTACATAATACGGGTGCGTGTACGGCATCTGGAATACTGGCGGTTTAAAACCATCCACCAACAATCCCCACCATTCATTACGTTCCCCGAAATTCTCCGGTCCCTCCATAGCTTCCATCCCCCGTTCTTCCAACCAAGCACGACAACGATCGAACAACATAAAAGCAGCTTCCTGATCGTTAATACATTCGAAAAAACCCATACCACCCACGGTATAAGAATCTAACCGGCAAGTATCTTCGTCGATAAATGACGCCACACGTCCGACACATTTCCCGCTTTCATCCCGAAGCAACCAACGAGTACATTCGCCGTGTTTAAAGAAAGGATTCTTATCCTTGTCAAATACTTTCGTGATATCACTATCCAAAGGTCGTACCCAGTTCTTGTCATCCTTATACAAGGCTACCGGCAAAACCAGAAATTCTTTTGCCTGCTTTTCGTTTAAAACCTCTTCTATGGTATATTTCATATATTTATATACTAACGTTTTCTACTTTTACGACCGGATGTGCGTGTGCCCGCAAACCATAAATCCCCCGCCTAATCCACACCACGATTATCGCCAACACGACACGGGGAAATATCAGCCAGCCTATAGGCAACCCCATCACCACGAACAACAAAGGGTCTTCCAGTTGCGAATGGGAAATCGCCAAATGGTAATTCAACAAATCCGCTTCCTGATGTGCCAGTTTTCCTTCTTTGGCGTATTCCAGCATAATTGCCGAACCGTAAGCCAGACCAACCGTGTTGCCCACGAGCCACAGGAATGCCACATCCGGTTTTAACCCGAACACCCGCATCAACGGCGATAACATCGAGGAAAGAATCTTCAACACCCCAAATTCCTCCAAAACCCGCTGCAATATCATCAACCCGGTAATCATCAACACGATCTTCACGCACAACATCAAACTACTCTCCAACCAATGGATTAAAGTATCACCCAAGTTCATCGCGACTGCCGTTTCCGCCATCATCTGACCACCCATCTCCGGCAATATCCAATTTAACACGATAGCCGCCACGAAACTTCCCGCTACGCGAAGGAATATCATTCCCCTTGCCGAAGATCCCGTTTTCTGCAACACCAAGGTTTCCACGATAAAGTTGTGCGAGATCAAGCACATGGTCGCCATAATAAGGCTTTCCCTCACGGAAAAATCCAACGTGGCAAGCAACGCTATCACCGTGTATATATTCGTGAATATACTGGTCACAAAAACCAAAGCCGCATCTCCCGGCAATCCGATCAACGTGAACAGGGGAGCCGCGAAAGAAGATATATAAGGCAGGATATTAAAATACGAGAGCAACGTCACGAACAAAGAAACCGGCAACATGATTTTCAAAAACCACATCGACGTCTTCATTGCCACGGGCACGGCCTTTCGTACACACTTCCAAAACCTCATACAATTGAAAATTATCTCAGTTCATCTGTCAGCAAACGGATCTCCATCGTGGGACTGATACGCTCGTAGAGAATGTTATACACGGCATTGGTGATCGGCATATGCACCTTAAATTCTTCGTTTATCTCGTGAATACCTTTCACTCCGAAATATCCCTCGGCAATCATTAACATCTCCATTTGAGCCGATTTCACGGAATAGCCCTTCCCGATCATCGTTCCGAACGTCCGGTTCCGGCTAAACTGCGAATAGGATGTCACGAGTAAATCCCCCAGATAAGCCGAAAACTTAATGTCCCGCTGCATGGGATGTACCGTGTTCACGAAACGTTCCATCTCCTGAATAGCATTGGATATCAGCACGGCTTGAAAATTATCCCCGTAACGTAAACCGTGACAAATACCCGCCGCGATAGCAAACACGTTCTTCAACACGGCTCCGTACTCCGTCCCGTAAATATCATCGGATATCGTGGTCTTCACGTAAAAGCACTCGAACAATTGCGCCACCAACCGGGCTATTTTCAGATTCTGGCTCGCGAACGTGAGATACGACAAACGTTCCAAAGCTATCTCTTCCGAGTGGCAAGGTCCGGATATAATCACGATCTGCTCCAAAGGCACTTCATATTGTTGATGAAAGAACTCCCCGATAGTCAAGTTCTCATCCGGAATCAATCCTTTAATAGCGGAAACAATCACTTTATTTTTCAAGGGGATCTGCAATCTTGAAGTCACGACATTTCTCACGAAAGCGCTTGGAATGGCAAACACGATCACGTCGGAATTCATTACCAGCTTGTCCAAATCATCCGTGAATGTGATCTTGTCCAAATCGAACTCGACTTCACACAGATACCTCGGGTTGTGTTTTAATACTTTAAAGGCTTTAATCGATTCGATATTTCGCATGAACCAATTGATATGCCCGTTATTTTCTGTCAGCATTTTCGCGATTGCGGTAGCCCAACTACCTCCGCCCACAACACCAATCCGCGGTTTATCCACTATTTCCATATCATATAGTTTATAAAGTTTTTAAAGTTCATAAAGTTCATAAGGTAAAAACAAAAACTTTATAGACCTTATGAACCTTATAAACTTTATGAACTTATTTGAACCAATCCTTTACTTCGTCCTGTGACAAAGTCTTCAATCCTAATTTCATCTTCTTGTTCAAGCCGCTCAACTCTTGATGCAACTTGTTCGGATTTTCCACCGTTTTCAAAGCCTCTACGGTCTGGAATCCGGCCTTGCGCACCACTTGTACCCAGTCGGCAGGAATACCCAACTCGATAAACTTCTCGTCCGGATCGTTCACGACCACCTTTTCCGGCTTCATCTGCGGGAAAAGCAACACATCTTGGATAGACAGGCTATTGGTCAAGAACATGCACAAACGGTCGATACCGATACCCATGCCGGAAGTCGGCGGCATCCCGTATTCTAGCGCACGCACGAAATCATAATCGATGAACATCGCCTCGTCGTCCCCTCTCTCTTGAAGAGCCAACTGATCCTTGAACCGATTCAACTGGTCGATCGGGTCATTCAACTCGGAATAAGCATTAGCCACCTCTTTCCCGTTCACGAACAACTCGAAACGTTCCGTCAATCCCGGATCATTACGATGCATTTTAGTCAACGGGGACATCTCTACTGGATAGTCATAAATAAACGTCGGTTGGATATAATGCCCTTCGCACTTCTCCCCGAATATCTCGTCAATCAATTTTCCTTTCCCCATGGTTTCATCTACCTTTAAACCGATAGACAAACAAAACTCACGTATCTCGTCCTCGCTCTTGCCGGTAATATCAAACCCGGTATATTCCATGATTGCCTCGGACATCTTCACCCGCTTGAAAGGTGGTTTGAAATCCACTTCATTCTCCCCGAAAACGGCTTTTGTAGTTCCGTTCACGGCAATAGCGGCAGCTTCAATCATGCGCTCCGTGGAATCCATCATCCATAAATAATCCTTATAAGGCACGTACACCTCCATACAAGTAAATTCCGGGTTATGTGTACGGTCCATACCTTCATTCCGAAAATTCCGCGAAAACTCGAACACGCCGTTAAATCCCCCCACGATCAGACGTTTCAAGTACAACTCGTTGGCGATTCTCAAATAAAACGGGATATCCAATGCATTATGATGCGTGATAAAAGGACGTGCTGAAGCACCGCCCGGTATCGCTTGCAACACGGGAGTTTCCACCTCCAGACATCCCATTTCCGTGTAGAACTGCCGGATAGCGTTGATCATCTTCGTCCGCTTGATAAAAACATCCTTCACCTGCGGGTTCACAATTAAATCCAAATAACGTTGACGATAACGCAATTCCGGATCGGTAAAAGCATCAAAAACCTTCCCGTCTTTCTCTTTCACGATCGGAAGCGGACGCAAGGACTTGGACAACATCACCAGCTCTTTCGCGTGCACGGAAATCTCTCCCATATTCGTGCGGAACGCGAACCCTTTCACTCCAACGATATCCCCGATATCCATCAACTTTTTGAATACCGTGTTATACATCGTGCAAGCTTCATCCCGACTCACATCATCCCGACTCACGTAGACCTGAATCCTACCCTCGGCGTCTTGTAATTCAAAAAATGAAGCCTTACCCATGATGCGTCGACTCATCATTCGCCCGGCAATCACAACTTCCTGCAATTCCTCCGGTGATTTTTCAAATTTATCAAGAATCTCTTTAGAAAGGTGAGTTACTTTAAATTCCGGTGCCGGATAGGCATTAATTCCCAAATTCTTCAACTCGTTCAAAGAGTTCCGGCGAATAATTTCCTGTTCGCTTAATTCTGCAAGACTCATTCTTATATACTTTTAAGGGTTATATTTACTTTTGAACTGCAAAGATAATAATTAAAGTTTATAAAGTTCATAAGGTTCATAAAGTTTATAAGGTTTAAGACCCTGTCCGAAGGACGTCCGTTACTTTATGAACTTTATAAACCTTATAAACTTTATGAACTTTTCAAACTCTACCCGATTGAAATACAAACGCATAATCCCCCATCGTCACAACCTGTTAAAAAATATAATCGCTATTCTTTTGAAATCCCGAGGAAATTCCGCTTCTTTGTAAGTTGAATAGGAGAAAGTAAATAATGAAGAAAAGATGGGTTATCAATACCCCACCCGAGTGGGCAAAAATAGACGCATTATCCAAAGATCTTGACTGCAGTTACGTCATTGCAAACCTGTTACTTCAACGGGGTGTGAATACTGCAGAAGAGGCTCATGCTTTCTTCAACCCAACCCTTAACATGCTGCACGATCCATTCCTAATGAAGGATATGGATAAAGCGGTCACCCGATTGGAGAGAGCCATTGGCAACGAAGAAAAGATCATGATCTATGGCGATTACGACGTGGACGGGACAACAGCTGTAGCCTTACTTTACAAGTATCTCAAGAACAAATGCGAGAATCCGGAATATTACATCCCGGACCGTTACACGGAAGGATACGGGGTTTCCATTCGTGCCATTGATTACGCGGCAGAGAACGGCATATCACTGATGATCGTCACCGACTGCGGGGTTAAGGCTGTTGAAAAGGTACGTTATGCCAAATCAAAAGGCGTGGATGTTATCATCTGCGACCACCACACGCCGGGAGATGAACTTCCCGATGCCGTGGCAGTCCTCGATCCGCAACGAAAAGACTGTAATTACCCCTACCGCTGGCTAAGCGGTTGCGGTGTCAGTTTCAAACTAGCACAGGCATACAGCCTCAGACACAACCTCCCCATGTCCGACTTGTACAAGTTACTCGATCTGGTTTGTGTCAGCATAGCTAGCGATATCGTGCCGATCACGGGAGAGAATCGTATTCTTGCTTATTTCGGACTGTTGCAATTGAACCAGAATCCCAGTCTTGGGCTGAAAACCATATTAAAATTCTCCGGTATTGACAAAGACCTAACCGTGAACGACATCGTGTTCCGCATAGGACCGAAAATCAACGCAGCAGGTCGGGTAGAATCGGGGAACAAATCCGTGGAACTGCTGATTGCCGATGACGAGAAAAAAGCGGCGGAAGTTGCAGGGAGCATCAATAACTTCAACGACCAACGCAAAAAACTCGACCACGACATCACCGAAGAAGCCCTCGAATACATCAACCAATCCCACTACGATCAAACCCAAAAAGCTACCGTACTTTACAACCCGAACTGGCACAAAGGTGTCATCGGTATCGTGGCTTCCCGGTTGACGGAATACTACTATCGCCCGACAGTCATCCTCACCGAATCAAACGGTCTGGCAACAGGCTCCGCCCGTTCCGTGGAAGGATTTGACTTGTACTACGCCATCTCGCAATGCAGCGAGTATCTGGAAAATTACGGCGGACACAAATACGCGGCAGGTTTGACTCTGAAACTGGAAAACATTGAGCCTTTTAAAGCCAAATTCCAAAAAATCGTGAGCGAAACCATTACCGAAGAGATGTTGACGCCTCAAATCAACATCGACGTGCAAATTAAACTGAACGATATCACGGCGGAACTCTACACGATGATTCAAAAATTCGCCCCGTTCGGTCCCAACAACACGATTCCGGTATTCATGACCGACAATGTGACAAACTTCATCGGCTCGAAACAAGTGGGCAGAAACAATGAACACCTCAAGTTAGTGGTTGTTGACGACACCCGCTTATGCAACGACCGGAGCGGTATCGCCTTCGGCATGGGGGAAGATTTCTCCCGCATCAGCAAAGGTGAATACTTCGATATATGCTATACCCTGCAGGAAAATGAATTCATGGGCAGGAGTGACATACAAATGATGATCCGTGATATAAAATTCAAAGAAGAGGAGTAAACATGCAATCTTTATCGTCCAAATTACTGGAAAAAGCGGTAGAACAATTTGCTTCCCTCCCGGGAATAGGACGCAAAACCGCCTTGCGCTACGTGCTGCACATGCTCCGGCAAAGCCCCGAGGAAGTGAAGCAATTCACGGATAGCATCACTGCCTTGAAAGAATCCATCCGAGAATGTCGTCAATGCCACAATATCTCCGACGAAGACATGTGCGAAATTTGTTCCGACCCCAAACGGGATGCACAGACCATCTGTGTCGTGGAAAACATCAAGGACATCATGTCCCTCGAAGCCACCGGACAATATCGCGGACTCTACCACGTCCTCGGCGGCATTATCTCGCCCATGGACGGTATCGGACCCTCCGACCTCAACATCACGAGCCTGCTGGAACGGGTAGCCAACACCCCCGTGAAAGAAATTATCTTTGCCCTCCGTGCCACCATCGAAGGCGACACCACGGGTTACTACATCTTCAAGAAACTACCCCGTAAAGACGAATTACTCGTCAGCACTCTCGCCAAAGGCATCGCCGTCGGCAATGACCTCGAATACACCGACGAACTCACCTTGGGACGTTCCATCGTGAACCGGGTAAGGTTTGAGCTGAACGGGTAAACTTCTATTGAAGGGGAATCATTTGTATTTACGGAATATCCCTAAAACGACACCTCAAGAATTATTTAAGTATAGTATCAAAATTAGAGTAGTTTAATAGTTTAATCTCTCCCACATTATTTTCTAACATACCTGCATAAACAATAGCCTTTTCAACCACCGGTTCTTTTATCCAAGAATCAAACAGCCTTAATGTTTTTTCAAAGTCACGGTTATAAGTCATAGCAGATTTAATCTCGACACCGACAAATCCATCATTCCGCTTCATCAACAAATCCACCTCATTTTGATTACTATCCCTGTAAAAAAACAAATTACTCTCTTTTCCCTCATTATAACGTTTCTTGAGAGCTTCCATCACCACAAAATTCTCGAAAATAGCCCCGCGCATCTTATCCCGTGCCAACTGCTCTGCTGATTCGATACCCAATAGATAACAAGCAAGTCCCGTATCCATGAAATACAATTTAGGCGTTTTTGTCAGCCGTTTACGTGAATTTGCAAAATAAGGCGGCAATAACATCACGAGATAAGACGCTTGAAGCACAGACAGCCATGCCATGATCGTATTAACAGCAACCCCAACCTCATTAGATAGCTCGGAAGCATTAAACAATGAACCTATCCGCCCCGCACAAAGTCTTATAAAAGTATGAAATTGCATCATATCTTTTATCTGTAACAAATCCCGTACATCTTTATCCAAATAAGTTTTTACATACGAAGGATACAAAAATTTAGGAACATTACTTCCCGAATATATTGCCGGATAAAAACCATCAAATAGCAATTCATCCAATGACTTTTCTTTTGATAACTCTTTTATTTCAGAGTAAGACATCGGTAATAACTCAAACACGGCTGTACGCCCGGCTAACGACTGCGATACCTTTCTAAGCATTGCAAATTGCGAACTGCCCGAAAGAATAAACCGACGTCGAGGGTTTTCATCCACCATTCCTTGAATATACGAAAGTAAATCGGGAGCATTATGTACCTCATCCAGTATCATACCGTCAGGATGCTGGTTCAAAAATGCGATCGGATCACGCAAGGCAAAATCCCTGACATCCAAATTTTCAAGTGAAAAATAGGGTAGATTTTCAAACAAGTTACATATAAGCGTCGTCTTCCCGGACTGACGCGGTCCCGTGATTGTAATTACAGGAAAATAAGCTACCGCTTCTCGAATAACCTCTGCTAACTCTCTGTTTATAAAATTCATTCCAGTCATTTATGCAAATTTAAAGTTGTATTGCAAAATTACATAAATCATTCCGATAAACCAAATATAATCTCATCTATACTCTCCTTCTATCCTCCCCCACGAGAAAAACAAGAGAGGCAGAAATTTTCTCCTGCCTCTCCATTTATTTAATCACCTACCACAACATCTTCATTCTCACCCTTCTCCCAATCCTCTTCCGTGCCTCCCGGTCGAACTGTTCCTCCCGGCTCACCGACCTCGATATCTTCCGAGTTTCCCGTTTCCCAGTCATCGGGGAAGACTTCCAGTTCGACATCATTCTTTTTCTCTTCGATCTTGTCGTCCGGCAAAGTTTCGGTCTTTCCGGTTTCATCCGTCGTTTCCACTTTATTCAAAGTAGACTCCAGTTGCCCGTCACCGGAAGTACTCTCGTTGACTTCCATATCCATCACAACTTGCATATCCGGGTTCGTTTCCACGGCAAGACTGAAAAGATGGGATAAAATTATCTCCTCTGAATCATCTTTCGCGATAATATTACACTCGATATTATTATCTCCCGCGCTACCGCCTTCATTTATCACAGCGATATTCATCGTTGCCGAATAATTATTATCTCCCTCGGCACGACCTAGCCCTCTCGCCAAACCGCCTTTCGCCATCGTCACGAATACTGTTCCCGGATTCTTCCATTCCGTATCCCCGAAACCAAGCGTTGTCCCCACGTTAGGGACAAGCACTCCCGCCTCGGCAATTCTCCCGGAATTATCCGTCATCTGGACTTTCGTTGCCGCGAGCGTCCGTTTCACGGTAAGCTCCGCTTTCGTGTCCTCGTCACCCACGGTTAACGTATTCTTGGCAAAAAGCACGTCGCCCAGCGGGGTGAAATTGGCTGCATTGTTCTTCCTCGTCAACTGAATCTTCATATCGGCAAGAGCCGTACCCACGGCATCTCCCGCTATATTGGCATCCTCAGGTACATTACCCACGAAAGCGATCGTGTAGCTTCCCTTATCCAATTCCACGTCTTTAATATCCGCCACGGAATTATACTTGTAGCTTTTCTGCAATTTTCCCGCTTGGTCGAACACGTACAAACGCACGTGCGAGATAATCCCTTTCAGACCGGCATCATCCAAATTGCCGACACCGCTTTTCAAGGTAAATCCGACCTTCACGGTTTCCGTTCCCGGTGTTGGGTCCGGATTCGGCTCAGGGTCCGGATCTGGCTCTCCACTTCCGCCGCCGCAACTGCAAAAATTAAGCGCCAACGACAATACCATGAATATATAAATAAACTTTTTCATTCAATACATTTTAATGGTTATTACTAGAACGCTTTATCATCAATTCCGATACCCGTTCACCGTTATTGTTCTTTGCAAATCGGAATGTTTTGACTTCAAGTTCACTAAAATCTTACACGACGACACGCCTTCCAGCATCACAAGCTCTCCCTTTGTCCATGCGTTTCCATCGCCTCCGGACGGTTCCATTTCCAACGTCCCTTCACCTTCAACACATGTCGTTTCAACAAACCAAGCCGTATTTGAAAATATTTCAAACGTGAACGAATCTCCCGCTGCCACGGAATACGAATCTTTACCGTTCGTTTCAAGTTTCTCTACTGTTGCCCCTTCTTGGTTAATTCGCACGGCTCCGGTAGAGTGGCGCCCGGCACGTACAATAACTTCTCCACTCCTAAAAAAATCTGCCCCGTACAAGTTAGGTTTCACCCTCACTTTCAGTTTGGCATTACCATTTCCTTTTAAAGTTTCATAATTGTAAGAAACACTGTCATTCCCGTATATCAAGGTCATGAAACCTTCCCAATCGGCACGCAACTCACAACTCCATGCTCCATTTGATGTAATATCAATGTCATACACACCGCCATCTCCCGAAGCATTAATTTCTTGCTGAGTTATAACAAGCGTGATTCCATCCGGACTGAAATTCGGGGAATCCTCCACGTAAACATACAACGCACCGCTATTATATCTTTCCAACAGCACGGAAGGCAATTTCCCTGTCAGATTCGGATTCCTCGACAAGTCAAAATCTTCCAGATTCGTCAGACCGTTGAACGAGTCCGGAATCGCCGTGAGTCCGCAATTCGTCAATGTCAAGTACTCCAACGTACTCATTTGTCCCAACCAATCCGGCAAACCGTTTTGTGCAAAAACAGGAGAATATATAGTCAAATCTTCCAGTCTCAAATCCTTTATTGCTTGAATATTGGCAGGAGTAAGATTATCGTTCGCCAAAGCCAATTCCCGCAAAGACGTCCACCGTGTCACGGTAGTGGGAATCTCTATACCACTGAACCCGGCAAGGGCAAGTCCTGTAAGCGATTCTCCCGTCATATTCCATAAAGCATTCGGGAAAGTACAATTAGTCCCCGCTTGAATGAACAGGTATTTTAATTCAGTCAGTTGACTAAAGTCCACATTAACCGAAGAAATCGCAGATTTCGAAAGATCGATATCTTCATTTTTACCATCATCATCATAAGGTACTTCAAAAACAAGCACTTGCAGATTTACCAGATTAGTGATATGTGATGGAATCGCCGTTAAACTTTCACTACATATTTCCAACAATTTCAAACTAACAGGTAATTCGGGTAGAGTCGTGCCATACGTGTAAACAGAAAGCTCCTCCAATTTGCTCATCTCCTTAATAAATGCCGGAATTTCAGTCAGGCAGCCATAAGAACTCTCCCCGGTACTAAAACATTTTAATTCAGTCAAATTCTTGAAAGACTCCGGCAAACTCCAAGCAGACGGAGTACTATTTCTTGAAGCTTTAGCATTTGTTTTCGCCGCCTGTGTCGACTTTACCCCTCCCCCGTGATCATAATCATTATCACTATAATCATCTAATCGAGAATAACCTATTCTCACGACACGTCCCGCCGCGTTCATCTCCACGTTATACCACAAATTAATATTATCCCCGCTCCAACCACTAACATCAAGCCCCGCCGCTCTCATCGCATCCCGCAATTCCAGCATAACAGCCTTATCATCAACCGACACATCCGGCATCTTCGGCAACACGACCACCACGTTGCCCGTCGTATCGAGTACCACGTTCTTCACCGGGGCAGGCAGTGCATAAAGATTATTATCCACGGAATCCCGCAATGAAATATTTTGCAAGGTATAATTCCCGACAAGCACCCGGTCACGACACTTCACTATAAGCGTATCCTCGCTAACGTAAAGGGAATTGTACGAGTCATATTTATTGGCATACAAAGAATACACGTGCTCTCCTTTACCATCCACGATATCAGCCATCAGATGATGAACCCGGTTAAAATTCACCGTTGAACCGTTCTCCACCAAGAATTTCACGGTCAAACTATCAAGATATATTTTCTGAATTGCCGTAATATCCTCACTCTCCGAAGCTCCCCACTCTTCCAAGCTCATTTCAATCGCCACGTCGAAAACACCTCCCACGACATTCACCTTCGCGTTGATCGTGTGAATCTTGTTTGCCTCCACCTTATTTTTCAATGCAGACACGTAAGTCTTTATTTCGCCATCCTCCACGATCACGAATTTCAAGCGAGCCAGAGAATCGACACAAGTCGGGAAAGCTATCGCCTGACCTTTCATCAATTCCCCGTCCTTGCTCATCGGCACTTTCAATTGTGCTTTCGTGTCTTTGGGAGTCCCGTTAAAACTTACGGATTTTGGGGAGCCCAACAAAGTCACGCTTTGCAATTCCACGCCTCCTTTCAACCCGCTCACATTGATATCCAGACGTCCCACCATACGGCTTAAAGCTGCATCGCTCGTCTTATCCTCTCCCACCGTGATCTTATCCGTACCGGAGAAAATACTACCGGGCAAAATAATATCACCGTTAGCATCCGCTTGCAACGTGACAACAACATCATCCAGTTTAGCGCCCTCTGCCAACCCGCTAATCTGTTGTTTGTCAATATTGGAAAGATAAGCAAAAGTATAAGCCCCCAAAGGCAATTTCACGGGAGTCACGTTAGCCAACCCGTTATATTCCTTTTGTTGCGAGAAAGTACCGTCCTCGTTAAAAATCAATAAATGCAAACCAGTAATTTCCTTGCTTAATGCGTCCGCCGACAAATCAGAAGACCTGCTGCTGAACGTCAAGGCAACCTCTTTACCCGGACCTTCACCTTCGAGCTGATCTTCCCGGCATCCCGTGAACAACACGGTCGACAATACAATGAGAGTATATAATATTCTTTTCATTTCGCTATCATTTTAGATTATAAATCAGATACTTTTTCCTCACAAACCGCCTTATTTCCAGCATCCCCGGAACGAGCTATCGAGGAACCGGGCACCAACGTGATATTCAACTCCAGTTTCTTGTTGCGTTCGATACATTTCTCGGACTTGAAATCAAAATAAGACTCGTTCTTGTATTCATCCCAAACAATAACCGTCCCGCTCACCACGTTTTTTGTCGGGAAACTATAACATTCGTAGCCTCGCCCAAGGTTATAAGAATCCCATTGGGGAATAATAGTATAATCATTCACCTGAATCTCGTCCAACTCCGGACGATCGAAAAAAATATCCATCGCGTAAAATTCATCCTCGTTCACCACGTTCACGACAAGCCCCCCAACCAGACGGTTCATCACCACCGTTTCAGAAGCATTTGCACCGTCCACTCGAGCCACACCTCCAAACAATTCGGGAAGAGTATAATAATCAGATTGCAAAAACAACACTTTCTTGTCCTTATCTCTCAAAACAACATAGTTCGATTGTTCCTCTCTATCATTACCCAACACGAAAAACGTATGTTCGCCGGCATCCAAATCCTTGAACGCTATTGGTTCTCCCGCGGCAAAATAAACCGGTTCACATACTTCATCGGACTTCAAATAAGTAAGGTCATACACCGAAGCAGACATCCCTTCCTCCGGAATCACACCTTCACCGGAACGCACAGCCAACTCCAAACCTCTTTCCGGAATTTCCGTTTGCTCCATTTCACTTTTCTGGGAACAAGCCCCGAAAAGGAATAAACAAAAAACTGCAACTAGAACTTTTCTCATAATTTCGCAATTAAAATTTACACTTGTAATTCTATCTGTCTCTCAATTATTTAGCAATCAACCAATAAACTAATTCATTTTGTTTAATAATGACAAAACAATGTTTCATATATTAAATATCAGATGATTACAGTCTTAAAACATATCAAAAAATGTTCAATTAATGATAACTTAATAATATCCGAAGACAGCACGCCTAATAGAAATACAACTCTCTGTGTATGAATTTTAAAAATAAACAGATGGATAATTACAAATAATAAAAAATGTCTTATATTTGTGAATCATTAAACGAAGGTTATTTGATTCTCAATAAATTATCATATAAACTTTTATAGATAATTATAAATATCACAACATAAAAAAAGGCCAACTAATTTGCAATAAACCAGTTGGCCTTCAAAATTTATCTATAAAACTAATCGGTCACAACGACATCTTCTTCCTCTCCTTTCTCCCAATCCACTTCCGAGCCTCCCGGTCGAACAAAATCTTCCCGCTCGCCAATTTCCACGTCCTCCGAATTTCCCGTTTCCCAATCACCGGGGAACACCTCGAGCGTCACGTCGGTTTCCTTAACTTCAATCTTATCGCCCGGCAATTCCTCCGTCTTCCCAGTTTCATCTTTCGTTTCCACCTTGTTCACGGTCGATTCGAGTTGCCCGTCACCGGAATTGCTCTCGTTCACCTCCACGTTCATGGAAACTTCCGTGTCCGGTTTGGTTTCCGCAACAACATTTATCACTTGAGCCAAAACCACCTCTTGTGAAGCATCCTTCGCGATAATATTACACTGGATATTATTACTCTCCCCGGTACTGCCACTACCGCTCTCGCTCACCACCGCGATATTCATCGTCGCCGAGTAATTCTTATTCTCGTCATCCGCCCGTGAAAAACTTCTTGCCGCTCCGCCTTTCGTCATGGTCACGAACACCGTTCCGGGATTCTTCCACTCCGTGTCCCCGAAAGCAAGCGTTGTCCCCACGTTGGGCACAAGCACTCCTGCCTCCGCGATTTTCCCGGAATTATCCGTCATCTGTACTTTAGTGGTCGAGAGCGTTCGTTTCACGGTAAGCTCCACTTTGACCTCCTCCTCGCCTACCGTCAACGTGTTTTTCGCAAAAAGCACATCTCCAAGCGGGGTGAAATTAGCGGCATTCTCCTTCCTCGTCAATTGAATCTTCATATCGGCAAGAGCCGTACCCACCGTTTCCCCGGAAATATTCCCGTCCTCCGGCACATTCCCCACGAATGCCACCGTGTAGCTTCCCTTCTCCAATTCAACGCTCTTGATGTCCGCCACGGAATTATATTTATAATTTTTCAACAACTTCCCCGCCTGATCAAACACGTACAAACGCACGTGCGAGATAATCCCTTTCAACCCGGCATCATCCAGACTACCGATACCGCTCTTCAAGGCAAATTCAACCTTCACGGCTCCCGCCGGGTTGACCGGTTCCGGTTCCGGCTCCGGTTCAGGACTATCCCCTCCGCTACCGCCACAACCACAGAATCCCAGCGACAGCGACAACACCATGAATATATAAATCAATTTTTTCATACTATACATTTTAACGGTTACTACTCGCACGCTTCATCACTTCATATTCGTGGAATCCCTCGGTATCTCCACCGACTTTGAATGTCCTGTTACGAGAATTGCCCTCTCTCTACCGGTTCGCAATGAATACAAACGCACCAAGATCGTGCACGACGCTACACCGTCCGGCATCTCAAGTACGCCCGTTAAAGTTCCATTTCCAGTCCCATAACTCGGTTCCATGTTCAACCATCCCTCTCCATCAATAATTTCTGAACGAACCTCCCATTCCGTATTAGAAGACACATCCAGCACAAACATATCTCCCGCCATCAAAGAACACGAATCTTTAACACTCGTTTCGAGTCTTTCTTCTTTCGCCTCCGCCTGCTCTATCGAAACGCTCTCCGTGTTACGTTGCCCGACACGCACATTCAACTGTCCGGTACACCTCCAACTTCCATATAAGGCTTCCTTCATAACCACTTTCAAAGTCGCGTTACCACGCCCTGTCAAAATTCCGGCTCCGGTAATACTATCAGCCTGAATAAATTCTCCCTGCCCCGGTATCACAGTCACGCAATCTCCATCACTCGCAAACGAACAAGTCCACTCGGAATCAGTTTTAATCTCAACCTCGTACACCCCTCCCTCAACCGGAACATTAATCCGTTCCGGGGTTACTTCCAGCCATGTTCCGTCAGGACTAAAATCCTTCGATTCAGGAGCATAAACATACAATTCACCGGCATTATATCGCTCCAACAAACCGGTAGGTAATATTCCTGTCAAGTTAGGATTACGCGGCATATCAAGATCCCGCAAACCGGTTAACCCGCTAAATGATTCCGGTATAGAAGTGATCCCGCAATCGAACAAGGTTAAATTTTCTATAGAACTCATTCCCCCCAGCCAAGCTGGAAGCCCACTTTGTCCAAAAACGGGTGAATTAATCATCAGGTCTGTCAAATTCAAGTTCTTTATCGCCTCGATATCTGAAGGCACCATCACCGCATTTGCCAATGACAAATCTTCCAAGACACTCCACTTGCTCACTGACACGGGTACTTGAATACGACTAAAACCATAAAGTCCCAATTCACGAAGAGAACCTCCCGGCAGATTCCACAACCCGTCCGGTATTTCGCAATTCGCCCCACCAACGAGGTACAACGCTTTCAACTCCGCCAATTTACCGAAATCCATCTCTATCGATGCAACACTCGCCTGTGACAATAACGGTAAATAATCATAATCGTATTCATCATCTTCTTCGTAATCCGGCACCCCTATAATCAGCACCTGCAATTGCGTCAAATCCCCGATATGAGCCGGAATTTGAGTCAACGTCTTACTCTTTACTTCCAGATATTTCAATCCGGCAGGCAATTCCGGAAGAGTCGTACTATTCACACTAACACTCAATTCCTCGAGATTACTCAATTCCTTTATAAAAGAGGGAATTTCTGTCAACATACCATAATACTCGCCATCCGACATATTGAAACATTTTAATGCCGTCAGTTCCTTGAAAGAAGCCGGCAAACTCCAAGCAATTGCCTGCTCTCCACTCAACGTTCTCGCTATCGCCTTTGAAGCTGTATTTGCGGCCGCCGCCGTCTTTGCGACACGGTTCCGGCTATAATCATCCTCGTAATCATCCAAATCTGAATAACCGATCCCAACAACACGTCCTTCCGCGTTCAACTCAATCTCGTACCACAAGTTAATATTATCCCCTTTCCAACTCGAGGGAATCTCAACACCAGCCGCTTTCATGGCTTCCCGTAACTCCAACACAGCAGCCTTGTCAGCTGCCGCAACATCCGGCATTTTAGGCAACACGATTACGACACAACAAGTAGTATCAATCACAACATTTTGCACGGGTGCAGGCAACGCATACAATCTATTATACGAAGAATCCTGTATTGTAATATAATCCATGGTATAATTTCCACACGCCACCCGACCGCGAGAATGCAATATGAGCGTATCTCCACTTATATCAATTCCATAATACTCCTCTCCTTTATTACCATGCACACTAAAAGAATTTTCCCTTCCCGGGTCTAAAAAGTTCATGTAAATCTCCTTCACCTGCTCCACGTTCAATGACATTGCTTCCATGACAATTTTCACCTTCAAGCTATCAATATATACTTTTTGAGTAGCTGTGATATCCTCGCTCTCCGTAGCCCCCCATTCTTCCAAACTCATCTGGATATCCACATCAAAAACACCTCCCACGATATTCACCTTCGCGTTGATCGTGTGAATCTTGTTTGCTTCCACTTTATTCTTCAATGTAGACACGTAAGTCTTTATTTCGCCATTCTCCACGATCACAAATTCCAAGCGAGCCAGAGAATCGATACAAGTCGGGAACGCTACCGCCTGCCCCATCATCAGTTCTCCGTCCTTACTCATCGGCACTTTCAATTGTGCTTTCGTGTCTTTAGGTGTCCCGTTAAAACTTACGGATTTGGGCGAACCTAACAAAGTCACGCTTTGCAACTCCACGCCTCCTTTCAACCCACTCACGTTGACATCCAAACGTCCCACCATACGGCTCAAAGAAGCATCACTCGTCTTATCCTCTCCCACCGTGATCTTATCCGTACCGGAGAAAATGCTACCGGGTAAAATAATATCGCCGTTTGCATCCGTTTGCAACGTTACAACAATATCATCCAGACTTTCCAGTCCACTAATCTGCTCTCCGTCAATATTAGAAAGATAAGCAAACGTATAAGTTCCCAAAGGTAATTTCACGGGTGTCACATCCGCCAAACTGGCAAACTCTTTTTTTTGCGAGAAACTACCGTCCTCGTTAAAAATCAATAGATGCAACTTATTAATTTCCTTGCTTAATGCCTCCGCCGACAAATCAGCAGACCTGCTACTGAAAGTCAAGGCAACTTCCTTTCCCGGGACTTCTCCTTCCAGTTGATCTTCCCGGCATCCCGTGAATAACACGGTTGACAATACCACGAGAGTATATAATATTTTTTTCATTTCGTTATCATTTTAGATTATAATTCTGACACTTCCTCAACACAAGTCACCGTATTCCTAACCTTCGCGGAACGGGCGATGGAAGACGCACGCTCCAAAGTAATATTCAATGTCAATTTTTGGTTCTGCTCGATACATTTCGAGGACTCGAAATCAAAATAATACGTATTTCCAAATTCATCATACGCGAATATTTCCCCTTTTACCGGAGTACTCTCGGGGAAACAATAAGCAAGCACCCCGGCTTCCAAATAATAACTATTATAATATTGCGGAACCAGCGCATAATCGCTCAACCAAATAGTATCCTGTTCCGAATACGGTCTTATCAGATTTACCTCTACTCGTGCATACTCGTCTTTATTAAGCACATTCACAGTCAAACCACCCACCAAGCGAGTCATTTCGACCATTTCCACTTCATTAGCACCATTCACTTTAACAACACCCCCAAGAAGTTCAGGTAACCTATAATCTTCCCATCTCAATTGAACTGTTTTCATATCATCTCCATCCAACGACACCAGACAGTTATACTCCTCTGTTTTATTTCCCAAAACAAAAAACGTATGCACCCCGGCATCTAAATCCGTAAAGGATATTTTCTCATCAACAGCAAAATACAACGGTGTACACGGCTCATTTACCCCAAGATCCGTAAGATCATAAACCGCAGCCGGTATCCCTGCGGCAATCAAACTGTCGCCGGAACGTACAGCCAGAGCCAAACCACTACCGGGAATTTCCGTCTGTTCCTCTACATCTTTTCGGGTACAAGCCCCCAAAAAGACCAAACACAAAATTGCAACTAGAACTTTTCTCATAATTTCACGATTAAATTTAAACTTGTATTTCTATCTATTTTTCAATTACTTAGTAAACACATAATCACTCGGCCTTTTCCGTTCGATATGGACGGAGCAACTAATTACACTCTAACAATCAAACGATTATCTCCCCACCACACGCTCAAAAAAGGATCGTTTATTGATAATTCGCCTCGCAACACACGACAATTATCGACAAATTCACAACTATCTGATTGTGAATTTCGAAAATAAAATAGTTATTATTTACTAATAATGAAAAAAGTCTTATATTTGTACATTATTAAACGATCGTTATTTGATTTTAAACAAAACAAAGCCTGATCGTCAAAATGACAATCAGGCTCTATCAGTTCAAAACCAAGAAACTACTCCTTTATCAATTGTTCCAGTTGCATTTTCAATTTAGGATCAGAAGGTCGTTTGGCATAAGCGTCCACGATCTTACCTTCCTTATCAATAATAACAATCCGGGGAACCGCTCGAATCAGGTAACTCTTTGCCAGCGTTGATTTAAAACCGTCCGGCACATTCAAATGATACTCGGCACCTTTCTTGTCCTTCACCATCTGCTTCCAAAGTCCCACCAACTCGTTCCCCGTATCCAAAGACATCGAAACAAACACGATAGGCAGTCCTTCCAGTTCATCCGCCAATTTCTCCATGTAGGGCATCTCGGCACGACAGGGAACACAACCCGTGAACCAAAAGTCCAGCACTTGTACTTTCCCTTTAAAATCGGAAGAAGAATACTCCTTTCCCTTCACGTCGACCGCTTTAAATTCCGGTGCGGGCATTCCCCGCAAAATAGCCTCATTCGCTTCCCGGGCAGCCTGATAACGAGCTTCGATAACCGGCAATTGGGCTACTGCCATAGAATCGGTAATCAGCCGCCGCACGCTCATCATATAATTCGGGAATTGATCCGAATACCCCTTCTGCAACGTAAAATCCAACAGATTTACCAAAAACAGGGAACGTACCTTTTCATCCTCTATCCGCTTACCGTAAATCTCCATAAAATTATCCGGCGACACTTCCAACATCCCCTCTTTTTCCATCCGTTCGAAAGCAGCCAACATGATCTGGAACCATTTCGGCACCCGGGTAATCAGCGGATCATCAAACTTCAAATCTTTTAGAAAATCATAATAATCATCCGGCAACTGCACGTTCTTGTTCATAAACATAGCCATCAACGCCGGACCTTCCAGCAACTGATTGTAAAACCCGTACCTGTATTTCAGCTCTTGTTGCCGAACGAACTCCCGCAGCAACCCGGATTCCCGCAACTTACCAATCACACGTTCCACTCCTTCCTCGTTCATTTTCAGCCATTCGGCAGAATACGTGTCCACCCCGTCAGCGGAAACCCCGATAAAAGCATTCTCCGCCAAAAAAGTATTCTCCGCCGCGTGATCTCCTTTAAAGGTCACCCCGTCAGTATCTTCTACAATCTCCACTCGAGAACCGGGAGTCAGGTACACGGGATAAAAAACCTGCTTCGTACTCACGTACCGGTAATACCCCGGTTCCTTCAAATCGAGCTTCAACACGCGATTCCCCAAAGAATCCGGCATCACCTTCTCGTACCCGCTTTTTTCCTCCGGTTGGAAATAAATATCCCCGTCCACCGATTTCGTGAATGTCACCCTCGTTTCCGGCACATTCCCGTTCTGGCAACCGGTTCCAGCAAAAGCCAGAACCAGTAGCATGAACAACAAATTAAAATCCCATCTCATAAAGTCGTATTTTGAATCAAATCACTCGTTTCCATCGCATTCTTCGGGAAAGGCCAGATCAATAACGGGGAATCGGGCTTCAACGTGTACGTCTTGGTCGTGATTTCTCCCGTGGTAGAATTTTTCATCACGTACTCTTTCGTCAGCGTCTCGTTAAATTCCGCACAGAAACGACGCATATCAAAGAACCCGTTGGAAGTAAGCAACAACTCCCGTTTCCGTTCATCACGAATCAACTGAAATGCCGCTTTCGCATCCGCTGCCTCCGAAGCCTTGTACCCCGCGGGCAAGAATCTCATTTTCCGCAACTCGTCCAGATAATACAACGCATTCGTCTTATCATCCTTCCGAGCGTAACACTCCGCCACCATCAAATACACCTCCGACAAACGGATACCACCGCAATTCCACTTGATATTCTGGCACATCATCGGCATTGCCCCGACCTCCGCCGTCGGACGTGCCGGCATCGCGTACGAGATACACATCACGTAACGCAAATCATTCGTCTTATCATACAAATCGATAATCGGCTTGCGGACATAAGAAGGAGAAGGATCAAACTGATTCAACCCGAACTGGTACAATAAATTCTCCGGATCATCCTCCGTCCGATACACATAGCTACTCCACATGGAAGGCATCATCCCGAGTATAGGATTCTCCGCTATCAATTTCGTGTGTAGAGCGGGCATATCCCACAACTTGTGATAATCCGATTTCAACGCCTCCAACCCGGCAGCCAACGCCTCGTCAATCTCCCTTTTGAACAAATGTACTTTTGCCTTCAAGGCGTACCCGAAATACTTATCCGGACGGGAAACACCCGTCGCACGTTCTGGCAGGTCGGGCAAAGCCGCCTCGATATCACGTTCGATCATCTCGTACACTTGAGCCACAGTGTACTGTTTGCTCTTCGCCTCCAAGTTCAACTCTTCATGGATAATAATCCCGTTATCGGTCGCCGCCGTGTTCTTGTCATAGAACTTGGCAAACTTATTCACCAAAAAGAAATAATTATACGCCCGCATGATCCTCGCCTGTGCCATCCCCGTCACCTTATCCGTTGCGTCCCCTTCCGAATCACCGATATTCGATATAATCACGTTGTATCGCATAATACGCTTGTAACACTTCTCGTACAAATCATCCGTTTCCATGTAATCCGCACGATTCTTCGTTTCGTCCCAGAAGAAACAAATCGCTGGCAACGGGTACTGGTAAGCATCCAACGTGGGCATATTATAACTACACACCTCATCCGCCAGATACCAGAAATTTCCCATATCATAATTCGGGCTTATCTCTTCCAGCAAGCCGAGGTAATCCTCCGTGGAGTTCAACACGGACTTTCCTTTAGGCACTATATCCAGAAAATTATCACATGCAGAAAACAGCATGATTAACCACAAACTGCCTATCGTTATATATCTTTTCATATTCTACTCCCCTTAAAAATTAATATTCAAACCGAAAACATACGTCGTCACCTGCTCCTGCGTGCGTGTCCCCTCGTTAGCGTTGAAAGCCTCTGGGTCAATTCCCTCTTTATTCTTTGCCCAATAGAACGGGTTATTCACCTGAGCCCGCACATTCACGTTCTTCAATTTCAGGGTACGTACCCACTCCCGCGGCAAAGTATAAGAAAGCCCGATATTACGACACTTGATAAATGAAGCACTCAACACGTGCACGTCGGCATATCTCCAATGCAAATCCCGATCTCTCGCCAACCCGTTCGGTCCCATCGACGGCACATCCGTATCCATGTTCTCCGGAGTCCAGCGTTTCGCGATATCTTTATGCATATTTCTCGTGATTTCACTATACACGGAATACAACTTTGGCACATCATTACGCAACGAATGTCCCAGATAATACACGAATTTGGCATTCAATTCCAAAGACTTCCATCTTAAATTCAGCCCTAACGCCCCGTTCCATTTCGGTGCCAATTGTCCTTTCGCCACCAAGGCATGGATATTATCCACCGCCGTGTTGGATTGCACCTCGCCATTCTCATCATACACCGAAGGATCACCCGTTTCCGTCAACCCCGCGTAACGATACGCGTACACCGTCCCGTAAGTATCACCCTGCAAGTAATAGGAATACGGGTATATCAACATATCGTCCGCTACCGTTGGCGTGTAACCGATCTTCTTGATCTTATTCTTGTTATATGCAGCCGTGAACATGGTATTCAACGACCAGTCTTTCTTTTTCAACCAATCGTATGACAAACTCAACTCCATACCCGTGTTCTTCATTTCCCCGTTATTCACGGTTGCATCCGTGAACCCGTAAGACGGATCCAAAGACTTCTTCGCCAACAAATCGGAACTATATCTCCGGTACACGTCAAGAGAACCGCTTAACCGTGAAAAAAGCGAGAAATCAACACCGACATTGAAAGAAGAAGTCTTCTCCCAACGCAATAATTTATTCGGCGCCACAAGTATATCCGTTATGCTCGCGTTAATCCAAAGTGAATTCATATACGCCCCTAATAAATAAGGTGACGAATTTTGATCCACGTTACCCGTTATACCATAAGTCACGCGTAGCTTTAACAAATCAAGATAATTGACATCCTGCAAGAAAGCCTCGTTCGTTATATTCCAGCTAGCACCCAACGACCACAAAGGTCTGTACCTGTATTTCGGGTCTGTACCGAAAAGGTCTGCCTGATCTACCCGGATACTCCCGTTCAGCGTGTAACGTCCCGCGTAAGTATACCCGGCATTAGCGTAAGCAGACACGTAGCGATGCTTGGTATCACCGGTTGAAATATACTCGCTCCGTTTCTTTCTCGTCGAAGTGCTCAACTGCCCGATCACTCCGGCTTGGCTCAAGGTCAACCAATCCATCTGCGCGTAAGTCAGCTTATCATTATCATACCCGTAAGCCTCACTCCCGGACGACCGCCAATGATCTTGTCGGATTTCACCACCGACCAACACCGTGATATCATGATCCTCCCCGATAGTTGTCTGGTAATTCGCCTGTGCCCGGAAATTATAGAATTCGCTCCGGTTATTATCTTTCCTGATATGCCCTTCATCCGGAATATTATACTCGAAATCGCCATAACTGTTTTTAGTGGCAAACTCGTTGACCAGCTTACGCATCATGTAAGAATCCTTCTCGTCATAACGATCTTTATCCGTGTAATTCCTCTCGTACTGGAACTTCAATCCCAAATCCAAACCTTTCATAATCTTGAAATCCGTGTGGGCGAACAGCTTCAAATAAGTATCCCGCGTAGTCTGCATATTCTGGGTAGATGCTTCCAATTCATTATACCCCATAAACTTCAACCCTTCCGTTTCATTTATTTCCTGTGACAGGTAATAATTGTGGAAGTAATGATACACCAGATTTCCGTCGTCATCTTTCAATCTCTCGTAAGGCATAATTTCATTTAAATACCCCGCATCCAAATCATCTATCGATACGGATTGTTTCGTGCGGGAAAAATAAGCATTGGCACCATACGTTAATTTAAACCACTTCGCCAAATCCATTTCGCTCTTCAAATAAACGCTAAAACGCTTGCTTTCGGTGCTTTTCACGTATTGCCCGTAATCCTGATAACGGAACGACACGAACAAATTGGAATTTTCCCCGCCTCTGGCTATCGACAAATTGTAATCCTGCGTCACGGCTGTTTCCAACAACGCCTTCTGTCTTTCCTTACGATAATCGTATTTACGCAATTCGTCCAGTTTTTGATTCAACTGCGCCTCGGTCAGGTTTCCCAAAGACAACTCGTAATACAACTGCTCCACTCCCGTCAATCGACCCGGGTTAGTCGGATCATTCTTGTTACTGAAATAATCGGCAGGATTACTCTTGTAAGTCGGATCGTTCAACAGGAACTCCCGCTCGAAATCAATAACGTCACTGGAAGAAGCGTAATCCTGATAACTCAAACTCGGAAGTGGGTTCACGTAAAATCCGGCAGAAACATTCACATCCGTGGTCTTATCCTTGGCCTTCTTCGTCACGATCACAATCACGCCATTGGAAGCCCGCACACCGTACAACGAGGTAGCGGCGGCATCCTTCAACAAAATATTCAAACTCTCCTCCACGTTCGTCCCCTGCAATTTAGCCGTTACCTTGTAGCGGTTCAAATCATCGTAATTAAAAATAAACTTACAACCGGATGCCTCGCTCAATCCTTTCAGTGCCGAAGATAAAGACACGTCCTCGAAAGTCAGATTCACCTCCCGGTTTTGTGAAACCACCGACGCCACACTCGTGAAAATACACAAAGCAAGCGCAAATTGAATAAGCATAACCTTCTTGATGATTCCGCCAATCCCGCGATTGCCAGAACCATTACAGTTCCTTTTTTTCATCATAAGTAAAAATAAATTAGGTTTCTATAATCCTGTTCTTGCAATAATTACACAATTATTTGTTTCTCTCGGACACAATCAATGTACGCCCGTCCAATCTCACGCTCACCTTGTTCGTTTTCGTCAACAATCCCATGATCGTATCGATATCGCTATCCCTTCCGGACCAAAGTTCAAACCTAAGATCCTTCACGCCACTGCCAACATACACGACATCAAAATCATACCACCGCTTCAAATCGTTCACGATCACCTCGAGCCGCTCGTTCTCGTAGTAGAAATACCCCTCCTTCCAAGCAATATACTTGTGTACGTTCACCTTCTCGATCAGAGGAGCCATTCCCTCCGCGAAATGAGCGTTCTCCCCAGGAGCCAAAGGATACTCCGAACCGTCACCCGCCTGCTTCACGGCAACTTTTCCCTCCACCAACGTCACATCCACTTGGTTGCCCGCGTACGCCTTCACGTTGAACTCCGTGCCGTACACCTTTGTCCGCACGCCCGAGGCTACCACGATAAAAGGCAGATGCCCGTCATGCACCACGGAAAAATACCCCTCGCCTCTCAATTCCACCTCACGTTTTCCGCCCGTGAACACCGTGGGAAACTTCAACTCCGACTCCGAATTTAACCACACTTCCGTCCCGTCGCTCAACACGATCCGGTACTCTCCCCCCTTCGGAACCCTCAACGTGTGGTAGTACACCTCGACAGCCTCCGAAGTCGTGTAACTCACGCCCCGCGTACTATCATCCACCACGTTAACTCCACCTTCCACCATCACGCTCGTGCCGGACGTCGTTCCCAAAACGATTTCCCGTCCCGTTTCCGTGACCAGCACCGCTTGATTCTTTCCCGGCACAACGATATGCTGAAGCCCGGCAATCACGTCCTGCCCGATCTCCCGCGACGAGGACTCGTTCATCAACCACCAACCACTTGCCACGAGGATAACCACGGCTGCAGCCGCGGCAGTCCAACGATAGAAAGCACGGACAGGTGACTGCATTTTCCGGTTGAATTTCTCAAATTCACTCTTCACGTCCAAAGAATCGCCGACTTCGAGCTTCAATCCCGCCTCCAGATAAAGGCGACACTCCTCGTACAATTTCTTGTTCTCCGCGTGACTCAACCATTCCCAAACATACTCATCTTGCAATAACTCCGGATGATTGAGTACATTCAAGGCAAATTCCAGTTGATCATTTTTCTCGTTCGCTTCCATTTCATGTGCTTTTATACATAACACGTAAAGAACCCCGAATCATGTGGGCTAAAAATGAATAATTTTTATTTTTTAACAAATAAGACGTACAACAACACCATTTCCTCCCCGGACAATGATTCTCGTAACAACTTCATAGCCTTCGTGATATGCCACCTTACCGTGTTGATTGAAATATTCAACTCATCCCCCGCCTCCTGATATTTTTTCTTTTCAAGAAAACATTTACGAAACACCGTCGCCGTCTGCACCGGCATATTTTCTATCACGCGCATCACTTTCGCGAGCAACTCCTCGTGCTCCTCGTACTCTTCCTCCGCCTCCGGCAACGTCCGCTGGTAAGCCAAAAACTTCTCCTTGGATTTTTCCCGCCGCAAAAAATCGAGAGAACGAGAACGGGTTAAAGTATACAACAAGGGACGTAATGAAACAGAAGCATCCAACCTCGTGAAATTTTTCCAGATATACTCGTACACGTCCGTGACAATATCCTTCGCTTCCTCCTCATCCCGGACGAAACTCAAGGCATGCACGTACAAATCCTTGTAATAAGTATTGAACAAATATTCAAAAGTATCTTTGTTCTGTTTATTCATAATGTAACTTTTCTCGTTCAAAGATAGCTATTTTAACACTCCGTTCCAAATCACGCCCGTTTTCTCGCACCTTTGTCATTTGAATACCTATAACTACCCTTTTCCTACCCCTTTCCTAAAATTTTGAGCGAGTTTCGGGCGGGATTCAAGTGACTATTAGGCGGCATCGCCCACTCTTCGCCTGATGTTCGCCCACACTTAGCCCACGTTTTAACGAAATATAAGGAAATTTAAAACTCACGCGTGGCACGTCCCCTGAATCAATAATATCGCTCTCGAAAACCTATCTTATCCCTACGCGGGAGTATCACGGGCGGGTATCCCCTAATTTGAAGGAGAAAGGCAATAGCTGACTCGCCTTCACCAGCAAGGTACTCGTGCGCCCGATAAGGATTACGTCAAAATCAGCATGATAGCGCCCGACAATCTCGGACATCACCTGCCGGCAAGCCCCGCAAGGCGTGACATACTCGTCGACCTCGACACCCTTGTCCCGTGCCGCGACGGCTATGGCTTTCACCCCGGCTTCCGGGTAAGCGGAACAGGCATAAAACAAGGCGGTGCGCTCCGCGCAGAGTCCCGAGGGGTAAGCCGCATTCTCTTGATTCGTACCACGGATTACCTCCCCGTTATTCATCAAAACGGCTGCCCCGACAGCAAAACCGGAATACACGCAATAAGCATTTTCCGTGATTTCCAAGGCGGCACGACACAATTCCTCGTACCCTTCCGGGTAAGATTCCCGGTATAAGATGTAATCTATCTTTAATTCCGCTTTCTCCATTCTAATTTTTTTCGTAATTTTACCGCCAATATAAAACTTTATCACGAATCATGAGCAAGATTTACGCTATTTTATTTCTTACTTTTATATGTGTCAACATATGTGGTGCAACGAACGACAGTAGAAAAGCATTCATCAAAAAATACAAATCCATCGCCATTCAGGAAATGGATCGCACGGGAATACCTGCCAGTATCAAGCTGGCGCAAGGGATACTGGAGTCCGGTTGCGGCAAATCCCAACTGGCGGTAAACGCGAACAATCATTTCGGTATCAAATGCCACAACTGGAACGGGGCAAGTTTTATCATGGACGACGACAGCCGGAACGAGTGTTTTCGCAAATACCGGAATCCCGAGGAATCGTGGGTAGACCATAGCGAATTTCTGACCTCCCGCTCCCGGTATGCCCCATTGTTCAAACTTTCCAAAACGGATTACAAGGGTTGGGCGAAAGGACTGAAAAAGGCAGGATACGCCACGGCTCCCGATTACGCGCAGAAATTAATCAAAATCATAGAAGAAGAAGAGCTATATCAATTCGACAAACCCGGGAAAAGGCATCGTCAAAGCCCGGGCGAACTGAATTATAAACTCGGAGACACGAAGAACTACCAAAGCCGGGTGGTCTACATCAACAATATCCCTTGCATCAAGGTGCAGGAGGGCGACACGTTTGAAGGCATCTCCCAGTACTTCGGTATTCCCTTGAAACGTCTTCTGGCTTACAACGACAAAAACGAACTCTCCACGCGTAACGGCATGCACATCTTCTTGAAAAAGAAGAAAAACAAAGCTCCAAAAGGTTACACCTTCCACAAGTGCAAACCGGGTGACACGATGTACATGATTTCACAAATATACGGTATCAAACTGGCGAAATTATTACAATACAATTACATGGAGAACGGGGACAAGCCGCAACCCGGAGAAATGATCTCCTTGAGAGGGGCAGCACAACTATATTGAAAGGAGTCGTGAATAATGGAAAATACAAACGAATCATTCTTTAAACCAAACACGTTATTCGGCGGACTTATCGGCGGCAGTTTCATCATCGCCTCTTTGCTCTTCGCCTACGCGGGCAAAGGAGTAGTGGCGAACCCGCAATTCAATAATATTATCATGATGCTGACCATTTTCGGGGTTTTCATCGGGATAAAAAAATACAGGGACGACCACTTGGCGGGAATCATATCCTACGGGAAAGCCCTTTCCACCGGCATATATATCCTTGCCGTCGCGGCAGTTTGTTACGCCGTTTACACGTTTATTCTTTACTCTTCGGACTCGGAATTGCTGGCTACCTATAAAAAGGTCATGCTCACGATGATGAACGAAGTGTACAAAAACATGAATTTACAGGAATTATTCAACACGAGTTTGAGCGACCTGTTCTTTTCTCCCGTCGTGATCGCTTTTGGAGAATTGTTCAATAGAATACTGGTAGGGGCTGCATTCACTCTCTTTATAGCCGGACTGGTGAAAAGAAAGACGCCCCCGTTTAACCCTCAACAATTTTAGTCATGGATATATCTGTTGTTGTCCCGTTATATAATGAAGAAGAATCGCTCCCGGAACTCGCCGCGTGGATCGAACGGGTGATGGAAGCCAACCATTTTACTTACGAAATCATTCTGGTTGATGACGGTAGCAATGACTCTTCTTGGAAAGTGATAGAAGAGTTATCTGCAAAAGACAATCGCGTACGGGGAATCAAATTCCGCCGCAATTACGGGAAATCCGCCGCCTTGCACTGCGGGTTCGAGGACGCACAAGGCGAAGTAGTGATCACCATGGATGCGGATTTACAGGACAGCCCGGACGAGATACCGGAACTCTACCGGATGATCACGGAAGAGGATTATGACCTCGTGTCCGGCTGGAAACAGAAAAGACACGATCCAATCACGAAAACAGTCCCCACGAAACTTTTCAACGCCACTGCCCGACGCTTCTCGGGTATCAAACTGCACGACTTCAATTGCGGGCTGAAAGCCTATAAATGTGCCGTGGTGAAAAACATCGAAGTGTACGGGGAAATGCATCGCTATATTCCCATACTGGCAAAACAAGCCGGCTTTACCCGCATCGGTGAAAAAGTGGTACACCACCAAGCACGCAAGTACGGCGTTACCAAGTTCGGGTTAAACCGCTTTATAAACGGTTTCCTAGACCTGCTCACGGTAACCTTTATCACGCGTTTCGCCAAGAAACCCATGCACTTGTTCGGGGCGCTGGGCACACTGCTGTTCATCATCGGTTTCTGTGCCGCCGGGTGGATCGGTATCGAAAAACTCATGGCGCTTTCCAACGGACTCCGGGCACCGCTGGTCGCAAACAACCCGTATTTCTATATCGCGCTGACTTGCATGATTATAGGTAGCCAGCTCTTCCTAGCCGGATTTTTGGCAGAACTGGTGTCCCGAAGTGCCAGCGACAGAAATGTGTACAGAATTGAGAAAAAAATTTAAAGATTTTCCATATTTTATTTTACCTTTGGGCGTTTGTGTGCAAGATCAACTTTTTTAAATAAATAATTATGGTAGAAAAAATTCAACAAACCCTTAGAGATTCGGCAGCCATGCGCTGGACGGTTCTCTTACTCCTAGCTTTTGCCATGTTCTGTTCTTATATCTTTATGGACATTCTATCGCCCATTAAAGATTTAATGCAGTCCACCCGAGGTTGGGACTCCACTGCATTCGGAACAATGCAAGGATCGGAAACATTTTTGAATGTCTTTATCTTCTTCCTCATTTTCGCGGGAATCATCCTTGACAAAATGGGAGTTCGCTTCACGGCAATCCTTTCCGGGGTCGTGATGCTGGTCGGTGCCACCATTAACTGGTACGCCGTGACCGAAAGTTTTCAAGGTAGCGGATTAGACACTTGGTTTACCAACAACTTGAATTACATCCCCGGTTTTGACGAATTGGGTATCTCTCCTTTCTATAAAGGAATGCCCGCATCAGCGAAATTCGCGGCGGTAGGCTTCATGATCTTCGGGTGTGGTGTTGAAATGGCAGGTATCACGGTTTCTCGCGGAATCGTGAAATGGTTTAAAGGTCGCGAGATGGCTTTGGCCATGGGGTCCGAAATGGCTCTAGCCCGTCTGGGAGTAGCTTCCTGTATGATCTTCTCGCCGGTATTCGCCAAACTGGGCGGCAATATTGACGTTTCCCGTTCAGTAGCTTTCGGGGTTATCTTGCTGCTCGTTGCACTCATCATGTTCATCGTCTATTTCTTCGCTGACAAAAAACTTGATGCACAAACCGGAGAAGCGGAAGAGAAAGACGATCCATTCAAGCTCAGCGACTTGGGTAAAATCATGTCCAGCATGGGGTTCTGGTTGGTAGCCTTGCTTTGCGTACTCTACTACTCGGCAATCTTCCCCTTCCAGAAATATGCCGTGAACATGTTACAATGTAACTTGACATTCAACCCGGTAGATCCCAATTCTTTCTGGGCGACCAACACGGTGACGATTATCCAGTATTGCATCATGCTTGTCGTGGCTGCTGCCGCTTTTGCCAGCAACTTCTCGAAAACCAAAGGCATGAAGTACGGTCTGTTGGCATTAGCCGTCGTGTCATTGATTATATTCTGTTACATGGGTTACATGCGCCAGAGTGCGGAAACCATTTTTGCCGTATTCCCGTTGTTGGCAGTGGGTATCACGCCTATCTTGGGTAATTACGTGGATCACAAAGGTAAAGCAGCATCCATGCTTGTCATCGGTTCCGTTCTGCTTATCATTTGCCATCTCACTTTTGCCTTCATTTTACCCATGTTCCAAGGAAATGCCATCGGAGGTGTTGTCGTTGCCTATGTCACGATCCTCGTCCTCGGCGCCAGTTTCTCTTTGGTACCCGCCTCACTGTGGCCTAGCGTTCCGAAATTGGTGGACTCCAAAATTATCGGTAGTGCCTACGCTTTGATTTTCTGGGTTCAAAATATCGGGTTGTGGTTATTCCCCCTACTCATCGGTAAGGTATTGGATAAAACTAACCCTCAACTGGTAGCCGATTTGAAAAGCGGAATCATTACCCCCGAAGAAGCCGCAATTTCTTACAACTACACCGCTCCGCTGGTGATGTTGGCTTGCTTGGGTGGAGCCGCCCTGATTTTGGGATTCATACTAAAAGCAGTAGACAAGAAGAAAGGTCTTGGCTTGGAATTACCGAATATCCAGAAGTAAACGAATTATTCTAAATCATATATAAAGCCTTCGTCACGCGACGGAGGCTTTTTTAATGGAAAAATGTTGTCGGCAGAAAGCAATCCAAGTATTTTCTTAAATTTGCATCATATATAACTCATTATAATCATGGAAAACAGAATAACAAAACTTTTCAATATAAAATACCCGATTATTCAAGGGGGTATGGTATGGTGCAGCGGTTGGCGATTGGCTTCAGCTGTAAGTAATCACGGTGGGTTAGGACTATTGGGCGCAGGTTCTATGCACCCGGAAACTCTAGTGGAACATATTCACAAAATGAAGCAGGCGACCGATAAGCCGTGGGGGATCAACGTGCCCCTGCTTTATCCGGAAATCGACCGGCTTATAGAGATCATTATCAACAAAGGGGTAAAAATTGTATTCACCTCTGCCGGAAGCCCGAAAAAATGGACACCCTTGTTAAAATCACACGGGATCACGGTGGTACACGTGATCAGTAGTGCCGTATTCGCCAAAAAATGCGAGGAAGCAGGCGTGGATGCCGTGGTTGCCGAAGGATTCGAGGCGGGAGGACACAACGGACGGGAAGAAACGACGACACTGACTTTAATCCCGAACGTGGTGGAAGCCACCACCCTTCCCGTGATCGCCGCCGGGGGAATTGCCTCGGGTAAATCCATGGCGGCAGTCATGGCACTTGGTGCCGAAGGCGTACAAATCGGGACTCTTTTTGCCGTGGCGACAGAATCATCCGCACACCCGGCATTCAAACAACGGGTACTGAACACTGATGAGGGCGGAACGATGCTAGCGTTAAAGAAACTTGCCCCTACCCGCTTGATTAAAAACGAGTTTTTCGAGCAAGTAAAAGCGCTCGAGGATGCCGGTGCTGACGCCGCACAATTAACCCAATTGCTAGGGAAAGGCAGAGCAAAAAAAGGTATATTCGAGGGCGATATGGTGGAAGGCGAACTCGAAATCGGACAAATCGCATCCATGCTTCATAAAGAACAAACCGTGGCGGAAATGATGAAAAACCTGATAACCGACTTCAACGACACGATGAAGAGATTCGAAAATGTAAAAATGTAAAAATGATAAAATACACCCGACACGTACTGGATAACGGCTTAACCGTTATTTGCAACACGGACACGAGTACCCCTTTTGTTTCCGTGAATATTCTTTACAAAGTAGGGGCAAAAAATGAAGATCCCAACCGTACCGGGTTCGCGCACTTGTTCGAACATCTGATGTTCGGGGGCTCAAAACATATCCCGGACTATGACACTCACGTGCAGAAAGCCGGGGGAGAGAACAACGCGTTCACGAATAACGATTACACGAATTACTATATCACGATTCCCGCGTCCAATATCGAAACAGCCTTGTGGCTCGAATCCGACCGGATGCTGGCTCTCGACTTCTCGCAGAAATCACTTGACGTGCAAAGAAATGTCGTGACCGAAGAATTTAAACAACGCTATTTCAACAATCCTTACGGGGATATCTGGTTAAAACTACGCCCGCTGGCATACAAAGTGCACCCGTATCAATGGCCCACTATCGGGAAGAACATAGACCATATTACCGGAGCCACGCTGGAAGAGGTGAAGGATTTTTTCCATCGTTTCTACGCACCTGACAACGCGATACTCAGTATCAGCGGTAATATCACGGACACGAAAGCGTTGGAACTGGTGAAGAAATGGTTCGGGGATATCGCCCCTGCCCGTTACACGAGGCAAGCCATACCCGTTGAACCGCAACAAACCGAGGAACGTCGCTTGGTTTGCGAGCATAACAAGGTACCCGCTGACGCAATTTACAAAGTTTATCACATGGGAGATCGCCGCTCGGACAACTTCTACGCCTGCGACATCATCTCGGATATTTTATCCAACGGACAATCCTCCCGCCTGTATATCAATTTAATCAAAAACGGGAAATTATTCTCGGAAATCGACGCTTATATCACCGGGGATATGGACCCCGGGTTATTCGTCTTCTCGGGAAAACTATCCGAAGGCGTGGCAATCGAAGAAGCCGAAGCCGCCATACAAAACGAGATTGACCACTTTATCGAAGACCCGATCACCGAACGGGAATTACAAAAAGTAATCAACAAAACGGATGCCCGCATCTCATATAGCGAAATAAACTACCAGAATAAATCGGCAAACCTCGCCTTCTTCGATTATCTGGGAGATATCGAACTTATCAATTCCGAGAGCGAGAGATACGCCCGAGTATCCCTCGACACGCTGAAGCAGACTGCCGGGGAATTATTCTCCCCGAACAATTGCTCCACGTTATGGTATCTCAAAGAAAAATAATATACTCATGAATAGAAATATAGAACCGCCTATTACCGAAATATCCCGCCCGACCTTGTGGGGACACCAACAAATCACACTTCCCAACGGACTGGAAATCGTGTACCTGCACGACCCAAATCAGGAAGTGTTCAAACTTGACATGGTAGTACCCGCCGGGAGTTACAATCAACCGCAACCCGTCGTGGCATCCTCCATGCTCAACATGCTCAACGAGGGCACCCGAAAGCATACAGCCGACGAAATTGCCGAACTTTTCGACTACCACGGGGCTTACGTGGATTTCAACTGCGGGGTACACAAGTCGGAAATAAGCATGATCTCCTTGAATAAATACGCCAAGGAAACGATCCGAATGGTGGCGGAAATGATACTCGAAAGCGTCTTCCCGCAAAAAGAACTGGAGATTTACATACGCAACAGAAAGCAGCAACATCTGGTAAGTATAGAGAAGACCGCTTATCTGGCACGCATGGAATTTATTTATCGCCTTTACGGGGATACGCATCCTTACGCCAATCGCTTCACGCTGGAAGACTTTGACCGGGTAACACCGGAGATATTGATGAATTTCTATAAAGAACGTATGCAAGCCTCCCGGTGCCGGATCATGCTTTGCGGTAATATCAACGAAGGCGTCCTCCGGGAAGTCAGTGAAGCCTTCGCTCCCATGGGTAATTTGCCCTTGCCCGAAACTGAACAATTTGCCATGCATCCTTACGCACCGGGCAGGTACCACGTGTCAAAGCCCGACGCCGTGCAAACAAGCATCCGTATTGGTAAATCGGGCGTATCCTTGCTTGACGAGGAATACACGGACTTTCAGATTCTCAATATGATACTCGGCGGTTATTTCGGCTCCCGGCTGATGTCGAATATCCGGGAAGAGAAGGGCTATACTTACGGCATCGGTTCCTATAACGTCAATTTGCCTCTGGCAGCTTACTGGATGATCGCCACGGACGTCAATGCAGACCAAGCCGAGGCGACTATTGACGAATGTATGAAAGAAATCCGACGCCTGCAAACCGAACCCGTGCCGGAAGAGGAATTACACCTCGTGAAGAGCTATTTTAACGGGGAACTGTTGCGGGAACTCGACGGCGTATTCGCCCAATCGGATGCCCTGAAACATAAACTCAATTACGGGACAGACAACACGTTCTATTTCCGGATTATCGACCGCATCCGCACCTGCACGGCAGAAGACATCACGCGTATGGCAAACAAATACCTCCGACCGGAAGAGATGTATATCATCACGGCGGGGAGATAAAGGGAAGAAGCTGGTCGAATTGTCTTTGTCATTTTGACCAGCCTCCTCTACTACTTGTTCATTCTAGTTTAATCTGAAATTAATCGGTGCTGTATATGATACTCTCACGGGTTCTCCTCTTTGTGTCCCCGGAACCCATTTGGGCATGTTTTGCACAACTCTGATCGCTTCCTTATCTAACAAAGGATGGACAGAACGAAGAACAGTCACACCCGTGATTGTTCCATCTTTTTCAATAATAAATTGAACCGTCACCCGACCTTGGATCTTTTGTTTTTGAGCTTCCTCCGGATATTTTACATTTCTTCCCAAATATTTATTTAGATCTCCCGGGAATTGAGGCATACTTTCCACAACTTGAAAAATATCATTGGAATTTCTTATACTGGCTGTAGTCGAATCTACAGAAACCGAACGAAGATCATCTATAGCAAACACGCCATCCTGCATTTTTACAACTAATTTTTGTTCATCTTTCACATCACGAAGTTGCCCTTTCTTCCCGACATAGGAGAAAAACAATTCCGCACCGGGTTTTACGGTGATCGTAAACTCGCCTTTGTCATTTGTAAAAGTTCCGATATTAGTCCCTCGAATGACCACAATAGCATTCTTCAATGGTTTATTATCAGCATCCATCACAATTCCTTTTGCCACAATAGAATCTTTCCCAACCACGCTTGCGTACTCTCCGTTCTGTTGCACAATTGCCTGAACGTTGCTGGACAAGATCAACAGTCCCACTACCGGAAACAGCAAGGCATACTTGACCAGTCCCATTTTTGATGTTCTTTTTTTATTCATCATCATAATACGTTTTTTTAAAGGTGTCACGTTGAATTTATTAACTATTTGAGCTGCAGCCGAAGTACAAGTAAGGCGAAGAAGATGATACTGGTAGGCTTTCCGGTCAAAACCGGAAGTCACAACCTGTTTATCCGCCAAAAATTCCAGATTACGTCGAATCTCCCGTTTCAATAACCACATGGCAGGATTAATCCAGAATAATGCACACAACAATTCGGAAATCATCACGTCGACAGAATGACATTGATCGACATGTGTTTTCTCGTGTGTCAGAATCTCCTGCAAATCATGGGATTCATACAGGGAGGGATTAATGAATATCCACTTGAAAAAAGAGAATGGCGTAACATGAGCCGGTAAAGCTATAACGGGAGTGGAATGACAGAGCATGCGTTCCCCTTTACCCATCAACCGGAATATAGAAAATATTTGTAATAAAATACGAATCAACAAAACGCTCGCCACCAAGCCATAACACAACCCCACGATACCCGTTACGGTAAATTGCGTTACCGCCTCATCCGGTCTCACCGTTATTTCCGGTAAGAAAACAGTCGTGTATTGAGAAACAGTTTCTTGAATGACCGCCCTCTGTTCTTCCCCGAAAGTAAAAGGAATCAACGGGTAACACAAGGACAAAACAAGAATCGTCAACAAGCAAACCCGACGGCTCGTGAAAAAGGTATCCCGACTAAACAATAGTCTATAAAAAAGATAAAACACGATAAACGCTATATTTATCTTCATCAGATAGATGAATGTTTCACTCGTGAACATGGTTTTTATTTTTATTGTTTCTCGATCAATTTGATAATCTCTTGCAGGTCTTCTGCCGAAATTTTCTGTTCTTTAGCGAAAAAGGTCACCATCTCTTTGTAAGAATTCTCGAAATAATTTCTCACGACTCCCGACATGAACTTTGTCTTGTACTCGTTTTCATCCACGAGCGGCATATACTCGTAAATATTCCCGTGCTTCTTACTTGTCAGAAATCCCTTTTTCTCCAAATTCTTCACGATTGACGCCACCGTCGTGTAAGGCGGCTTCGGTTCTTCCATTTGATTTAGAAAATCTTTTATGACTCCGTTTTTCACCTGCCAGATGATCAGCATCACTTCTTCTTCCTGATATGTCAATTTTTCCATACATCTTTCTTTTACGATTCTTTCGCAAATCTACGAATATTTCGTAATACTACAAACTTTTCGTAAAGAAAAATCACATATTATTTTTCATCACCAACAAATAGATTTAAAACAATATCCTATTGCAAACGAAAGTTGAACGGGACTTTCATCGAAAACCGTACTGGATTTCCATCTTTTTTATCGGGCTTCCAAGTCGGCATATCCCTTACCACTCGCATCACAATAGCATCCAATAAAGGATAAAGCGATTGCTCCAATCTCACGTTTGAAACATGTCCGTCTGTTTCAACTATAAACACAACAACACCCCTCCCCTGTATACCATTTTTTAATAAATATCCTCAATAATTTGTCAGCGATATAAAACAAATCATACTTCAAATAATTCTCCCCGTTTCACAACTTAAAAGGAACCACCATTGTATGCATCACCCTTACAGTTTCCCCTCTTTGCTTTCCGGGTATCCAATCCGGCATATTTTTTATGATCCTTATAGCTTCAGCATCCAATAAATGATAAATTGACCGAAGAACTTTCACATTTGAAATTTTCCCATCCTTTTCTATTACAAACTGAACAACTACTTGCCCCTCAATCTTTTTATCCTTTGCTTCTTGAGGGTATTTCATATTTTTAGCAACATACTCCTTAGGATCTCCTTCCGGAAAACGGGGCATATCTTCTACCACCATAAAAATATCCTCTCCCATCTCTTGATTAAATGCTTCCTTACCTATAATAATTGTTTCTATATTGGGGTCATTATACATTTTTACCACCATCTTTTGTCCATTTTTTACTTTACAAGACTGTTGTAATTTCCCCTTACAAGAAAAAACCAATTTGGCTCCCATCCGTACTTTCATTGAAAATTCACCATCTTCATTTGTGAATGTCTTCATCGAACTTTTTTTCTCAACCACAGAAACATCTTTTAATGGGACATTGCTTATATTCACGACAATGCCCTGCACTATAACAGAATCGTCCTTTACTTTAGCTACACGATTTTCACTAGCAACCCCTTGAAGGTTACAAAATAAAGTGAACAATACCACAAATGGAAATAGTAAAATCAATTTAGTCATAACTCTCAATTTTATTTTCAAAAATATAAATAATAAATCACAATTCAAAACACGCTAAACCATTTTTCTCCCTTTCCGTATACCTCCTAAAACGGGAAACATGAAAAAACTATTATTTATCACCGGACTATTACTCGCTATTATAATCATTCCGGTCAAAGCGCAAAGCAAAAAAGAAATTCGATTTGAGAAAGAGTTTCAGAAAACACTGGCACTTGTCAACAGTGATAAATTTATCGTGAAATTCTATATTGCCACGCCCACGGTGGAAACCCTTTTCACTCCTCCCGGAGCTGGAAATAATATTGATATCGAGCCCAAGAACAGTTACTTGTGGGTAAAAGATTCCCTCGTGGGAGTAAAAATCCCTTATTTCGGTAGCGGAGCCGTGAAATCCGGTTCACAACTGGACTCCATTTCATTCCAAAACATCCTGTTCAGCCGGACGGTGAAAGTCTATTGGGAAGGCAAGAAAAAAGCGATAGCGTACCAGCTTACCGTTATGTCCGGCGGGAACGTGTACTACTTGAACATGCACGTTCAATACGACGGAACCTGCTATCTCTATCTCAGCGACCGAAGACGCTCCCCGATCAGCTATGTCGGTCAGATAGTAAAAAGGGACTGACGAATACTACCACCTATTCGTACAGTCCCCGGCCACGCTCTCAATTCACACCGAGCATCTGATTTATCGTAAACAACATGGCTTGATAATGAGCCTTATCAGCCGGATTTGTCGTTACTATCCTTCGTTCCAGCAAAGATTTGATCTTCAATGCCGAGTCATAATAATACGTCGTTGATTCATCTATCGCATCACATGTCACGGGACTTTGCCACCCGTACCCGTAGCCAAAGCCGGACAGTCGCATTTGTTCTGCCATATAAGCCTTTCCTTCCCGTGCTTCCAATTCCGTCAACTCTTTGGAGTAACGTGCGATCGTTCCCGTTTCATCCAAACCGTAAAGACATATTTCCTGTATCGAGGGAGCATAAGCGACCTCTGCCGAGATTGCGGTCAACCCGATCTTGTTACCCCCGATAAAGGTCAAGGATTTTCCCATCATATTCACCATCGCTTTCTGCATCACCTTATCGCCGTGCGACAACTTCCGATTTCTGATAGCGGCATCCCATACTCCAACATACAAGTCATTAAAAAATTCCGCCATCGTGTAAGGATTCTTTTCCTCCAAATAAGAAGACAACGTCACGTTCATATAAATCTTCGTCAACAAATCGGCGACAGCACTATTCAACGTTGCCGACGCTTTCGAGTGTAACCCGAACTTGGAACATACCTCCCGGTTATCCAGCCACTCGTTATTTTGCAGTTGCCCGATCACCCAAGCTACCGCAGCTTTTTGTTTGGCTTTAGGTACCGGAGTATAACGCTTGGCAGCTGTCCCGTCTTTCGCATCGTTCAAATAAATACCACCGATACAATACGCCGCATTCTGTAGATAACGGCTATACTGGCTCACGATCTGACCATACAAAACCTGACGATACTCCGCCGTTTCATCATCTTGAATCCATTTGTTGAGATTCGACAAGATATATTTCAGATTCTTGATACCGTATTCTCCGGCTTTTATAGGATCATCCCCCAAGTCTTCCTCCAAGGCACTCGGATCATAGCGACTGGCAAGCTGCTGTTTACCGAAACGATACATCGAATCGCCCGCTTTGGCATCAATCCATGATTCCAATACCCGGGTTTCCTCCTTCAAGGAAGTGCTTTCCGGAAAATAAGAATACAACCATTTGATCACAAATTCATCATAAACACCCAAGTCCGGGGGAGTCAAACACACGCCTTTATCACCGGGTTGAGCCACGTAATTAAACCGGGCATAGTCCATGATAGAAGGTGTCGTACCGTATTCGCGGGTAAACTTAGCCGAACGTAGCGAGTCCACGGGGAATGCACTCGACGCCGCCATATTATGCATCAAACCGAGGCAATGTCCCATTTCGTGTGAAACCACGTAAGCCAATGCTTCTTTCAACACGTCGTCCGGCAATCTCTTACCTCGCACTCGCGGGTCTACCTGTGCCGTCTGGATAAAGCGCCAACTCGTCAACATCTTCACGACATCGTTATACACTAGAATAGACGCGTTCAATATTTCTCCCGTGACCGGATCAACCCACGAGGGCCCCATAGCGTTCTGCACGGCGGAAGGCACGTAGCGTATACAAGAATATTTCAAATTATCCGGGTCGAAATCCGGATTGTCCGTCGGGAAATCCTTCACTTGCACCACGTTCTTAAAACCAATTTTCTCGAAAGCCTTGTTCCATCTCATCAAACCCATACGTAAAGGTTCTTTCCACAACTCGGGAAAAAGCGGGTCCATGTAGAACACGATCGGTTTCACGGGTTCCACCGTTTCTCCCCGCTTGAATGCCTCCACATCTTTAGGCTCCAAGCGCCAACGATTGGCTAAAGTATAATACTGCAACTGATCGCCCTCGTTGGAAATCTGTTGTTTGAAAGTAAGAAATACCCCCATTCTGGCATCCGAGTAACGGGGACGCATCCGGTCTTCCGGTAATAATAACAGGGTACGGGTAGCCTTGATCGTCAAAGGACGATTGCTATACAGCATTCTTGTCAACAATTTAGCACTCACGCTATAAGAAAGCGATGATTTGATCGACACGTTATCCTCGAAAGCTTTGATATCCTCCAACGAACACAAGGAACGATTCACCGAGGCCGTGTAGGTCAACGGGTAGGAACCCTCGGAAACAGGAGAAAGGGCAGCCTCGCCGCCACTAAATAAAGCCGTCACATCAAAAACCACCGCCGAACTATCCGGGGAAAAAGCCAACACTTTGTATGCCTCTATAATCGGATTCACGAAATTCTGTGCCACGATCTGTTGCAAACGGACATCCCCGGCATCATAGTTAATCCGGGCATTCACCCGCCTCATGTGCACGGTACTATCCGTCAGCGTGAAACAGATATGCATCGGGCTTTGCGGTTTATACCCGTTTATGGCTATCGTGTTATCACTTGTTTCGGTCGTGGCGGAAGCGAGCAGCATATCCCGTCCCATCACTTTCAAGGGTATCTCGAAATACAACTTTCCATCCACCTTATGCAAGGTCATAAAACCTCCTTTGGCCATTTCGTGGGCTTTTCCTTTAAAAAGCTTCTCGTATTTAGAGAGTTTCTTTACCGGGGGACGAGGTGCAGTCTTTTCCTCCTCTTTGGTTGTTTTCTTTTTATCCTCGGATGCACTGGCGTTCCGGAAACAAGAACCCACGAGCGCCACAGTGACCAACAATATCATCCATCTTTTCATAGTACTATTATTTATATTTTTCTTCTAATATTTTCTCCGTAACCAAAAGCATCGCTCGGTAGTGCGGACGTTCTTCATCCCGTACCGCAGCAACCTTTTGTTTCAACATCCTGTTGCACTCTTTCACCAGTTTATAGTAATAAATCGCCTCGTTCTCCAACACCCGGGTTTCAATCATCCGTTGCCAGCCGTAGCCATTACCGAATGCCGTCAAATCCACCTCTTCCGAAGCGAGTAAAGTGGCAGCCGAGAACTGTTTTCCCCCGATAGTAGCCACCCGGGACTGGCAAGCCCCAAGCCATTCCGTTTGCATCAATTTATCGACTAGCGTCAACTCCTTGTTTTCCATGACCGTTTTCCACACCTCATCATACACGTCCTGCATAAACTCTTCCATCGGGTAAGGATCATCAGACAAATGCGCAGACAATGCCACGTAAGATTTACGGGCGAGTAAACGGGAAATCACATTGGAACGGGTTCTCCACGAATCGGGCAAACCCAAAGAGAACTTTTCCCATAATTCCCGATTGTCCAACCATTCACTATCCCGCAATTGCCGCATAATCCACAGCACGGCGCACTTCTGCCGCTCTCTAGCCACCGGACAGAAACGCTCTCCGGGGGTTCCCTCCTTTATCTCCGTTAAATATATCCCGCCCACGTGAACGAGAGCGCTCATCAGATAGCGCTCGTATTGCGTCACCAACGCCGAGTACAACTGCCGACGATAAGCGGCATCCGAATCATCTTCTATCCAATCCTTTAAACGTGAAACAATATACCGCAAATTCGCTATCCCGTAATCACCCGCCTTCAACACGTCATCCCCCAAATCATTTTCCAATGAAGACGGATCGTAAGCACTCATCCATTGCTGTTTCCCGAAACGATAGACCGGATTTCCCGCCTTTTCATCTATCCATGCTTCCAGCACCCGGGATTCCTCCTCGAAAGAAGCCATATCCCACAAAGGCGTGTACAACCACCGGATAACAAATTCATCATACTCACCCAAATCCGGCGGAGTTAATCGTACACCCCGATCTCCCGGTTGAGCCACGTAATTATATTGCAACCGATCCATGATCGAAGGTGTAATACCATATTTCGAGGTAAAAGAAGCCGAACGCAACGAATCGACCGGGTAAGCGTAAGAAGCAGCCAGATTATTCATCAGCCCCAGACAGTTCCCCATTTTCTGTGCTGCCATAGCTTCCAACGACTCGCCAATCACCTCGTCCGGTATCTTCTTTGCCCTCACGTTAGAGTCTATTTGTGCCGTCTGCACGAACCGATCCCGCTGAATCGCTTTTACCACGTCGTTGAATATCAATATCCGGGCATTCAATATCTCCCCCGATGACGGGTCTACCCAAAAAGGACCGACACCCTCTTCCAACGTGAAAGGAATATACCTCACACACGAGTATTTCAGGTTATCGGGATCAAAATCAGAGTCGTCCGTCGGGAAATCCCTCACTTGAATCACGTTCTTGAAACCGATCTTCTCGAAAGCCTTGTTCCATCTCAATATCCCCCTCTTGATTGGTTCTTTCCACCCTTCCGGAAAATGATTGTCCACGTACATGACGATCGGCTTCATCGGTTCCGTGAGTTCACCCCGCTTGTAAGCCTCCGCATCCCGGGGTTCGACACGCCACCGCCGGGCAAGCGAATAGGAACGTATAGCCTCACCCTCGGCCGGAATATGTTTTCGTTCCGTCAGAAACAACCCAAGACGGGAATCCGACAAACGGGGACGCATCTTATCCTCCGGCAACAACATCAATGTCCGGGTTACCTCCACGGTTACCGGCTCCTGCTTCATCACCGGAAATATAAAATAGTAAGCACTAATCGAGTAGGACAGCGAAGACCTTACCGACACGTTATCGTCAAATGCCTTGACCTCGCCCAAATGAGAATAAGCAGGCGTCATCTTTCCCGTGATCCGGAATTGCCCGGAAGCCGGAACGATCGGGGTAAGCTCCCGCACGTCCGAAATAAATAAAGATGTCACATCGAAAACAACTGCCGAACTATCCCGATTATATGCCAAAATCTTATAACCATATAGTATCGGATCACGATACCCCTGTGCCATCACTTGCCTCATCCGGGGATTATTCTCGTCTACAGTCACGGAAGTTGCCACCAGTCGCAATTGCACCGTACTGTCCTGTATCATGAAGCGCACGTGCATCCCTCCACCGGGCGCATATCCGCTCACGGCAGCCAGATTGTCACTCGTCCCGGAAGTAGCCGAGGCAAGCAACATATCCCGTCCCATCCACTTCAACGGCATCTCGAAATAAAGTTTCCCGTCCATCTTATGCAATGTCATAAAATCACCGGAAACTGTTATATATTTTTTACCTTGAAACAGTTTCTCGTATTTCCCCGGTTGCGCCGTCTCCTCTTTTTTCCGCTTCTTTCGTTCGGAAGCAGACACGGTAGAAACAGACCAAAAGCCCAGAGCAACCAAAACTATACAAGGTATTATCCACTTTCTCATAATCATCTGTTTTAATTCATTCCCGCCTGTTTACCCAAAACCTGCTTTATCATGAACAGCATCGCTTGATAATGCGTTTGCTCCTTTCCCGTGAAACTTTCCATCTTTTCCTCCAGCAAACGCTTTATTTTAAACATAGCCTCTAAATAATAAGTCGGCATCTCTTCCAACGCCCGGGTATCCACCACTCGTTGCCACCCGTACCCATTCCCGAAACGGGACAATTCATGTTGCCGTATCACGCCGATATACCGCTCCGTCATTCCCGTCGGGTCCAATCCATAACACCACGTATCCAACAACGTCGGACAATCTCCATCTGTCAAGCCAACCCGACTTCCAACCATCGTTTTCATCGGTTCCTCCGACTGTTTCACGAATAGCGATTGCAGGATCATATCTCCCGCCGTCAATTCCCGTCCCTCGATAGCACTCACCCATATCCCCGCATACAGATCATTGAAATAATCCCCGACCGGATATCCTCCCGCGAGTGAAGCCGACAAGGTAACCCGGCTACACGAGGCGATCAGTTGCTTGCCGATAATCTCTGTCAAATTCACGGACGAAGCCATTCCCAACGGGAATTTCCGTAACACAAGCGGATCATCCAACCACGCCATATCCCTCAACTGCTCGAACACCCATTTCACAGAAGCTTTTTGTATTTCAGCGGATACCGGTCGATAGCGTTTATAAAAACTTTCCTCTTTGGCGTCGGAAAGATATATTCCCCCTATATTATAGGTCACGTTCCGGATATAGCGATAGTATTGATTTACAATATGATCATACAATTGCTGACGATACTCCGCCGCCGGATCATCTTCAATCCATTCATTCAACCGGGCAAGGATATATTTCAGATTCTGTATACCGTATTCTCCCGCTTTCATGGGATCATCTCCCAAGTCCTCCTCGATTGCGGACGGATCATAACGCCCCATAAGTTGCTGTCTTCCGAAACGATACATCGGATTATCCGCTTTCTCGTCCACCCAACTTTCCAATACCTTCGCCTCGTCCCATATCGAAGTCGTCCCGTAAACAGGCGTGTACAACCACCGGATAACAAATTCGTCATACACTCCTAAATCCGGGGGTGTCAGCTTCACTCCCGCATCACCGGGCTGCGCCACGTAATTAAAGCGGGCATAATCCATAATCGAAGGTGTCGTACCATATTTCCCCGTGAACCCGACCGAACGCAATGAATCCACGGGATAAGCACTCGATGCCGCCATATTATGCATCAGTCCCAAACAATGTCCCACCTCGTGTGCCACGACGTAACTCAACGATTCGTGTAATACCGCTTCCGACAACACCTTTCCCCGTACCGACGGGTCTACCTGTGCCGTCTGCACGAAGCGCCAGCCCCGAATCATCTCGATCACGTTATTATAAATCAATACACTCGCGTTCAATATTTCTCCGGTAGACGGGTCTACCCACGAGGGTCCCATGGCATTAGCCACCCCTGTCGGCACGTAGCGAATACAGGAATACGTCAAGTTATCGGGATCAAACGAACGATCATCCCGGGGAAAATCCCGTACTTGCATCACGTTTTTAAAACCGATCTTCTCAAAGGCACGATTCCATTTCAATACCCCTTCCCGTATCGGCTTTTTCCAAGCCTCCGGGAAAAGTGTATCCACGTAAAAAACAATAGGCTTCACGGGTTCTACCGGTTCTCCCCGTCGATAAGCCTCTTCGTCCCGAGGCTCCAAACGCCAACGATTGGCATAAGTACATTTTCTTACCTCTTCACCCCGATCCAACAGATAACGCTTTTGCGTCAGAAATACCCCTAATCTCAAATCAGAAATCCGGGGACGCATCCTCTTTTCCGGTAACAACAACAAAGTCCGGGTTACCTCCACGTTCAGCGGTTGATCTTTCACCAACGCCATCCGGTCATAAGTAACCGAATAATTATACATCAATCGTGATTTCACAGACACGTTATCTTCAAACGCCTTTAATTCCAGCACAGAAGACAGATTACCATTATAAGAAGCCGTCACCTTCATTCCCCCACTCTCGTCGGGTATCGGTGACAACTGAGGTTCTTCGTTCAAAAACATCCCCGTCATCTCGAACACCACCGCCAAACTATCCGGCGTATACGCCAATACCTTGTAAGCCGCCGCTACCGGATCACTGTAATTCTGTCGAATAATCTGTCCCATCTTCTCTTTATCCCCATCCGCAGCTATCCAAGCATTCACCTTCCTCAACTGTACCATACCGTTCTCCAACGTGAACCGGATATGCAAGGGAGTATTCTCTTTATAACCATTTGTGCATACTGTGTTATCCGTGGAAACCGTAGTCGTAGAAGCAAGTAACAACTCTCTCCCCATTAGTCGCAAAGGATATTCCAAATAAACCTTTCCGTCCATTTTATGTACCGCCATAAATTCACTGATAGCGGTTTCATATCTTTTCCCTTTAAATAATTTATCGTACTCGCTCAACTCCACCTTTACCTCCGCCTTGCCTTTCTTCTTCTTTTTCCAGAATCCGGCATCCGCGGAACAAGGGCAAGCCAACAAATACACGAACCACACACCCCATACTAACCATTTACTCATACATCTTTTTTTAATACGTCGAACCAAACACCCCTCTTTTTAAACACAAAGAGTTTTTAATTCAAGGTGTTATCTTTTGGATAACACCTTGAAAAACATCATATCAATAAAACTCAACACTATTTAAATCTGGCTTTCATATCCGCCACGACTTTCTTCATCAAGTCATACTTTCTTAATACATAAGGATAATCTTTATATTTCTCCTTGAAAGCCGCATCGTCATTCATGTACACCTCGGTCACGTAATCCATCACGTCCCGTAGCTCAGATACAGTTTGACAAGTATTTACATTATTGGTTTCTCTCCGATCAAACGACAAGAATCCGTAATTTTCCACAGGAGCCATTTTAGGAGTCGTTGCTAAAGTCAACCTAAAAGAATAGATAGAACCATTCGGATTAACTTCTTTTCTACACACATTCAGAAATGGTTCTAATTCAATCTTACAACTATCAACCAAATAAGCACCTATTTGCTCTCCCACAACTTCCATCGCCAACCGGTGTAATCCGCTTTCTTCCATATTCTTTAATTCCTTGACATGAGAAACTAAAGTAGTCATTGTACCCCTAAAGCAATTTGCTTCATATTTAGTAGCATTCGATAACGTCAAATCATTCACTAACAAAAAACAACGCGGATATAAAACAGGAGATAGCAATTCCGGCAAAATTCGTGCTTGTATAAATTTCACACCAAGCATCAAGTCATCCCGATCATCACTCAATTCATAAACTACCTTTTTTACTCCTATGTAAATCATGTTATACTCGGGATTTATCACTTCATAATACATTATCGGTTCACCGAAAACATCCATCCCTCGATTTTGACTTCCGATCGTATCCTTATAAAAAATCGGGACACCACTCTCTTTGTATACCTCATATCTTAAATGATCTAACGGATCATCCGAATCCTCAAGAATATACCAATTTTGATCAAAATACGACGGACTCAAGTCACTCTCTTTATAACAACTACCAAAAAGAAATATCCCACATATATATCCTAAAAACAATATTTTCGCTTTCATATTCGATGATTTAAAATTTCATATTTATCTTTCTGGACGAATATTATCCTTTAAAACTCCATCATTTGAAGTAAGCGCATCTTTCGGGAAAGGCAATAACCATCCTCCATCACTAGGATATTCCTCCAACACATACGTTTTCTCAAGTATGGCACTACTTCCCGTCCAAATATAATAAGGATGTTCTATCCTCGTCTTTTTCGGATACTTAGGATGTACCGCATAACGCCTTAAATCAAACCAGCGTTGTCCAGTATAGCACAATTCCCGACGACGTTCTTCTCTAATAAAATTGACTAAATTCTCCCCGGATAAATCAATCGTACCCACGTTAGTCATTCTCTTTCCACGAAGTTCTTGAAGCGTTTCAATTGCTTCCGTTGTTCTATCTAACATAGCCAAAGCCTCTGCCTTATTCAAATACACTTCAGGCAGAATTAAACTAACACTATGAACTTCAGAAGTTCCGGCTTTCATCTGTGCAAAATAACTACCTAAATAATATTTAAAGAAATGCGAATCTTTACCTGTATTAAACCGCAAATCATTATCGGCATCATAACAATTAAGCAAACTAGACGAAGCAGCTGCAGTTTCCATTGTCGATTGCACTAAAATAGGACCATAACTATTGGTAAAAATACATTCGCTTGTAGTTTGTTTCCTCCGTTGTGTATTATAAGCTGCAGCAGTCATTGTATTCAAGTCGATCAAAACCGAACCACCCGGCTTTTCTAAAATAGCATTACATTCATCCAATGCCAACTGATATTCATTCATATACAAATACGTCTTGGCAAGTAATGCCCGAGCCGCATTTTGATTAGCCCTACGAGTAGATTGCTGCACAACACCTTCCAGACAGACAATCGCATCTTTAGCATCTTTCACGATTTGCCGATAACATTCTTCCACGGAATTCCTACTAAAACCTTTATCTTCTATATAGTCAGTCAATTTAATTGGAACCCCCAAATCTATTGAAGCCGTTCCCGGATTATAAGGATGCCCCCAAAGATTCACTAAATAAAAGTAATAAAAACTTCTCAAAAAAAGTGCTTCCCCTTTTATCCGACTATAATCCTTCTCTTCTTTAAACCGTTCGACTTCTCCCAAAATCACATTAACCATACCTATACATTCATAAAGTTTATGCCAGGTCAAAGGACCTTGATAGTAATTAGGTTGATCGTCATCAAAAGGATAAGGTGTCCATTTATAAAACTCTTTTAGTACATGAAACATCACGTTCTTATTATCCTGAGGTGCTTTAGATAAAAAATGTACCACATCGTCATCCATTAAATCCAACCATAAAAAACGATACGGATCCCCGTTTGTATTTTTTTGCAAATACCCGTTTCCTATCAATAGTTCATCTAAATCCTGAGTAGAATGAACGTAACTTAAATTCTGTGATGTTTCTTCCAGAAACTCCCCACAGGAAGAAGTTACTAAAAGTAACGCTATCACGTATAAATATATCTTATTCATATTTCGATTCTTTAAAATGAAACATTTAAACTAAACGAGTAAGTCGGACGCAACGACATTGATATAGTGGAAGCACTTCCCGATTGCGTGGTCGGATCTTGTCCTTTCAGTTTCTTGTTACAGAAAGTGTGTAAGTTTGTTCCTGTCAAAGAGACATAAGCTGATTTCATATGAATTTTTTTACAAATAGCATCCGGCAAATTATAACGCAATGAAATATTTTGTATTTTCAAATAATTACCACTCACAACTCTAGCATCTGAATAATCATACATTTGCCAAATATTCTCTGCAATTTTCTTTCTATCCACAGATTCATTATATGCACCAGTAATCCACCAAGGAGATAAAGGACCTACAGTTGCCATAAAATCCGCATGTCCCAATATTCCGGGAATATTCGTATGCTCCTCATCCCCGGGTTTCCGCCAACGTTTCAAAAATTCTTTTCGTACATTTTCCATCGGACTCGGCGCTAATGTCGAATTCGAACCGGTTACATTGGGATATAATTTCAATAAACGAATTTTCGAGCCAATACTATATGATAAATTCATTGAAAGTGTAAAACGGTTGTAAGAAATACTATTCAAGATCCCTCCTTGTAGGAATGGAACTCTTGTTCCGGAATATTTCATAACTGACATATAACGTTCCTCATTCGTCATCAACTTAAATTGCTCACCATAGTCTATTGCATCATCACCCTCCCCAATGATCCGTTCTAAATTCGGGAACATCGGGCGTCCGTCTTTAGAATCCAATCCGAGGAAACGATAAGAATAAAATCCATTAATAGAACGTTTTACTGTCTGTACCGTTCCATTTAAGTAATCCTGATAAGTAATATCATCATCATCGCGAACAGTCTTATCTTTTGTTTTGACAGCTTTATCAATTAATTTATTCATCACTTGCCCTAACTGCGGATCAAACCGCCAACGGAAACCTTTGCCGTCAGCCCTCATCGTATTAATCGGTGTAAAATTCAACGAGATCTCATATCCTTGATTAACAATTGTCCCTTGATTTACAGTGTACCCTTTTACCCCATTTACCTCTGAAATACTCTTTTGCATATAGGCATCTGTAGTTTTTCGATAGTAATAAGATAACGAACCGTTTATTTTTCTCTTCAAGAATGCAAAATCAATGCTCACATTCGTGCTTGCCGTTTTCTCCCATTTCAAATCAGGATTTGGGAATTGACTTACAGAAGAATACAATTCATTGAATAGAATACTTGATCCCTCCTTCTTAATCACTAACCTAGGTGATACTTGTGGTACATTTCCTTGATAACCGAAAGAAGCACGTAAAGCCAAATCATTTATCCACGATACACCTTTCAATACATTTTCAGATAAATTCCAACGTCCCGCTATAGCCCATATCGGGAAAAATTTATCTTTTGCCCTACTTCCGAATTCGTTCGAGAAATCAGCACGAGCGTTAAAACTAAAATTATATATATTCTTATAACTATACCCAGCAGTCAGGTAAACTGAAACATCATGTGATTTTTGTGTCGTGTATTGCCCTAAAGCCGCTGTTGTTCTCAACCATTCCAAATACTTGGGATACTCGGAGAAATTAACGGACGCAACAGTTTTTCCTCGCTCCTTCATATAGCCGCGTGTCGTCTTAGCATACGTGTTATACGTGTTTGATTTAATCTCACCTCCTGCATTCACATTCAAGATATGAAATTCGTCTTTATCCAATGCTTCACGATAATCTACTTGTCCACGTACAGTATACGCATTACGATCCGTACGACTTTCTTTCAGTTCACCACCAATCGGTAAAGTACTATTCTTTTTAAAATTTACCTCCGTAGCACCATAAGATTGTTTTAAACTTCTCGAATAATAAGAATCCTCTCCATGCCATACCTCTGAATTCGAATTAGAGAAAGCGTATGACATAAGTACTCCTAATTTCAACGTAGGTAAAACTTGATAATCAACTGTAGCTTGGAATGTCAAACCATTTTGGTTTATCTCTTGCGAACTATTATCCTGGTCTTCCAATATATTTACAGGAAAATAAGTGGCACTCTCTTCACCCGGTAATGTCATCTCTTTTTTATAATACCAATAACTTCCGTCAAGATTACGTGCCGGTACGGCTCTACTTGTGTTATATGCAAATTCTGTAATTCCCACATCACTCGGAGTATATTTCTTTTTAGAAACATTGCCTTGCAAGCCAAAAGTTACAGTAAACTTATCAAAGTTACCGGAAAGATTCAAATTTGTAGTATATCCTTTATTTAACTCACCTCGCACATTACCTTCCGTATTGTTAAGACCTAATGAAGCGTAATAACGCAAAGCAGAAGAACCACCGGAAAGACTCAAGGTATGTTTATGCGAGAAAGCATCTTTCATTAATATATCAAACCAATCCGTATTCAATGTTTCATAATAACTCACTTGGCGTTCAAACTCGTCGTAAGAAATACGACCATTCATGTATTCCAAATAAGCTGCTTCATATCCTACCCAAGTATCTGTTTCAGGATAAGACATCCGTTTTTCAATAATCTCCCGCGACAAATCAATCCTCTGCTTCGAGTTCATCATATTCACACTCCTGTCATTATAACTCGGACGTTGAATAAATGAACCGGAAAGAGAATAACTCACCGTCGGCGGTCCTTGCTTACCTTTTTTGGTCGTGATCACAATTACACCGTTCGCAGCCTCTTTACCATAGATTGCGGTAGCGGAAGCATCCTTCAAGATGTCGATCTGCTCGATATCCTCCGGATTCAATCCGGAGATAGCATTACCCAGCAAGTTCACGAAATCCAAATCATTTATATCCTGAGGATCCACGTTTACCGGATCTTTCACCACAACCCCGTCCACGACCCAAAGCGGTTCCTGCGAACCCAACACGGTAGAAGTACCACGGATTCTCAAACGGGGAGCCGCACCAATCTGTCCGGTATTCTGCATAAAGATCATACCGGGGACATATCCCTCCAACATCTGGTCAATCGTCTGCAAACCGGGAGTAATGATATCTTCCGCTTTAATCGTTGTGATCGCACTGGCATTCTTGCGGGCATCCACCCTCGTGTATCCTGTGTTGATCACCACTTCCTCCAATTCCGCCACGGTTTCCCGCATCACCACGTTGATCGTGTCCTTGCCCGTGTACTTAATTTCTTGGGTTTCCATTCCGATAAACGAGTATACCAGAATCATGCCTTTGTCCGACTCGACGAAACGGATGGAATAATTCCCGTCCTTGTCCGTCGCCGTACCTAGTTGCAAACCTTTCAACTGCACGGTCACACCGGGTAACGGAAACTTTTTCTCGTCCGTAACTTTCCCTACTACCCGAATCTCTTTCTTCGCTTGCGCGACATCAGCTTTCGGGCGTATTATAATTAAATCCTTATTAAACTCGTAAACAAATCCTGTATTGGCAAAAATCCGGTTCAATACATTTTCCAGATTCTCGTTCTTTGCCTCAACGGTAAACATCCCCAATCTTTGGGTTTGTTCTGCACTAAACACGAAATAAAAACTTGTTTGCCGTTGTATCTCTTCAAACAAAGTTTTCATCGATACCTCTTTTAAACTCAAGTTCACCTTTTCCTTCTGTGCCCGCACGTTAGCGGTCAACGAGAAAGTAAAGAAAACCAATAGAAATAGACATAACTTCATAATCAGAAAAATTTTTCGTCCTATTCCCGGATAGGGGTGAGGGCATAATCGACTTTTTTTCATAAATTTGTAGATTAATCATTAATACTAGCCTTACGCATTGGTGGAACAATAACTAAGGCATACTTTCAACGGGAGGTGGTGGAACACCTTCCGTTTTTATTCCATCACTGTAATTGTTTTGTCCTTTATTATAAACGTAACTCCCATAATTTTACTTATCGCATCCAAAATCGTATCAATATCTTCGTATTTCTTCATATGCCCCGTGAAACGATGTTTTTTAACACTCTCGTTCGAGTAAAACACATCAACGTCGTACCACAACGAAAGCGTATTCATGATATGCTCCAAGCTCTCGTTCTCGAACATAAACTGCCCGTATCTCCAAGCCACGTAAGGATCTACATCCACTTTCTCCCGTTTAACAAACTCCCCGTCTGACGAAAACTCGATCAACTCGGAAGGTTCAACCCGGTACACCCGTTTTATCATACGCCCCTCTACCCCTATCGAGCCGGAAACCAAAACTGTCTGTACCCCGTTCCCGTACCGGGTATTCACGTTGAACGACGTCCCGTAAACCTCCAGTTTCGTGACATCCGTTATCACGTAAAATGGTCGCTTAACATCTTTCGCCACATCAAAATAAGCCTCTCCCGAAAGATATACCGTTCGTTCTTTTTCGTCGAACACGACCGGATATTTCAAACTCGACGCCGCGTTCAAATACACCCGCGTACCATCAGCCAGTATCACGTTATACTCTCCACCTCTCGGCGTATTCAAGCGGTTAAAACTCTTACCACTCCTTTTCTTGACCGTATCGGAATACACGATACCGCTTCCCATACTTTGTACCCTTACCCCGGATTGCGAAATATCCAAACGATCGCCCTCCATAGATTCCAAGGCAACCTCTTCCCCGTCTTCCAGTATCAGGACAGCCTTGGATGCACCCGGCACAATTGCCAGCGACACCGGCAAGTTCACCTGTTTCACCTCTCTCATCAGATTCCAAGCCAACACTCCCAACAACGGAATCATAATCACAGCCGCATATTTCATCACATGCGCAATCAAAGAACGTTTTCTGTATCCGACCTTTTTCTCGAATTGCCGCAAAGCCTTCACTCGATCCATCTTGTCCCATGCAACCTCTCTCGCCTCCAAAGCTTTCCCTTCCCGGATCTTTTCAAACATCTCTCTGTCCTCGGGATGTGTAGCCAACCATTTCTCCAACTCCTCTCTCTCGGCGGCATCCAAATCCTCGGCAAAATACCGTTGAATAAGTTCTACTATTCTGTAATTACTATTATCCATTTTCGCTTATTTTATACTTAGAACGACAACCATTCAATTTAGGGGGATCGAAAAGGCAAAAATTTAACATTTACAACCTATCTTTATACTCATTTTCTACCGGAATCTAAAAGAAGACGTCCCGCGATCATCATATAAAGCCGAGTTAAAGCCGACTCCTATCGGCTTTATTCATGGTTTATTCCCCGTGTACGCTTCCGGTAACAGACGATCGGGAATCGTTTTCGAGAAAAATCCCCTAGGTTCTCCTATTAAATTTATATTCCTCCCGCTAGAAAGCCCAACATGTAAAAAGCATCGCCCAAACGCTTCTTGAAATAGCGTATAGATTCTTTTTTTGCCGTTTTTACCGTTTCTATCGATATTCTCAACAAGCGGGCAATCTCCTCATTCTTTTTCCCTTGAAGATGTAATTTAAAAACAATTTTACGACGCTCCGGCAATTCCTCCAGCACTTTTTGGAACAAGCGATATATCTCCTCCTCGGTAATCTTTGTCGCCAGTTCCTCTTCCGTTTCGGGATGCTCCAACATATATGAAATATACTTCCCTTCCACGTTCTTGTGTTTCAAATAATCCAGACAAGCGTGTTTCACGGACGTGTAAAGAAAAGTTTTGAAACCATTGTAAGAAGTATGAACGGTCTTACTCTCCCATAAATTCACGAAAAGTTCCTGCACCAGGTCCTCGGCTATCTCCACCCGCTCAACATAACGCATGGCGAAGTAGACCAATGAATTGTAAAATTCATTAAACACCTCCCGGTAAGCTTTCGGCTCTTTCGAGTTGATCTGTCTCATAAATTGTTCATCCCAATGCAAAGCCACTTTTTCGTGTATATAAAATTAGCAATACAATAATAATACAAATAAGTCATAAAATCATTACGACAAATGTAATTTATTTACCCAATTGTTGCGAATTATGCAAAAAACAAATATGCCATCACCAAAGCTGCTATAATGCCTGCCAAATCGGCTATCAACCCGCAGGGAATGGCGTATCGGGTATTCTTGATTCCCACTGCCCCAAAATAAACAGCTATAATATAAAAGGTTGTGTCCGTGGCACCTTGAAAAGTCGAAGCCAGTCTTCCCGCGAAAGAATCCGCCCCGAAAGTGTTCATCGTATCAATCATTAATCCCCGCGCCCCGCTACCGCTTAAAGGCTTCATCAACGCTGTCGGCAAAGCGGGGATAAAATCAGCATCCAAGCCACACGCCAAACACAAACGCTCCAAACCGCCCATCAGCATATCCATTGCCCCGGCTGCCCGGAACACACCCACGGCGACAAGTATCGCCACGAGGTAAGGAATAATCTTTACCGCAATGGAAAATCCCTCTTTCGCCCCGTCGATAAAAGCATCGTATACATTAATTTTACGCCATGCCCCCATGCCGATAAAAGACACGATAATCGAAAACAAAATCACATTACTGGCTACCGTTGAGACAGTAGTGATCGTTTCTTTATCCAAACCCGAAAAGTACCAAATCAAGCCACCTACGGCCAAAGTACCTCCCCCGAGATAAGCCATTACTACCCGGTTGAACAAGTTCAATTTCTGATAAATCGCCACCGCAATCAACCCGGCAATTGTGGAAACATACGTGGCTAAAAGAATCGGGATAAATATATCCGCCGGGTTGGCTGCTCCCATCTGTGCCCGGTAGACCATCACCGACACGGGAATAATCGTCAGCCCGGAAGTATTCAACACCAAAAACATGATCTGTGCATCGGACGCCCTGTCCTTTCGCGGGTTCACCTCCTGCATCTGTTGCATTGCCCGCAATCCCACGGGCGTAGCCGCATTATCCAGTCCCAGCATATTCGCGGCTATATTCATCATGATGGAACCGTATGCCGGACTATCAGGCGGTAACTCCGGGAACAATTTCCGGAAGAAAGGACTGATCAACCATGACATCACTTTCACCGCCCCTCCTCGTTCTCCGATTTTCATGATTCCCATCCACAAAGTCAATACTCCTGTCAGACCTAACGAGATTTCAAAACCCGTTTTCGACATATCGAAAGTAGCTTTCACGATAGCAGAAAAAACTTCCGTGTCACCCATGAAGAGCAACTTGCAGAGAGCCACCAGAAATGCCGCACCAAAAAAGAATATCCAGATATAATTGAGAACCATAACACGAATTGAAAATTGAAAGTTGAAAATTGAAAATTGGAATGACTAGGGAAGCCATTTTCAACTTTCAATTCTCCATCTTCAATTGTTTAATGTTTTGCCCTGCAAGCCTTCACCGTATTTTGCAACAGGCTTACAATAGTCATCGGTCCCACGCCACCGGGAACCGGAGTTATATAAGAACATTTAGGAGCCACGTGCTCGTAATCCACGTCCCCCACGAGTTGCCAGCCGTTTTTGCTCGTTTTGGACGGCAGACGATGAATACCCACGTCTACCACCACGACTCCCTCTCTAACCATGTCTTCTTTCAAAAAATGAGGCACACCGATCGCGACAACCAAGATATCGGCTTGCAAAGTAATCTCTTTCAAATTTGCCGTGCGGCTATGGCACAGGGTTACCGTGCAATTGGCATGCTTGGACTTGCGTGACATCAATATAGCCATCGGGGTGCCGACGATATTACTTCGTCCTACCACCACGCAATGTTTTCCTTCCGTCGGTATATTATAGCGGGCTAACAACTCCACGATTCCCGCCGGAGTAGCAGGCAGATAGGTTGGTAAATCCAACACCATACGTCCCACGTTACAGGGATGAAAACCATCGACATCCTTATCCGGATTGATACGGTTCAAGACTTTCTCTTCGGAAATATGCTTCGGGAGAGGCAATTGCACGATAAACCCGTCTACATCCGGATCATCGTTCAACTTGTCTATAACTTCCAGTAACTGCTCTTCTGTAATATCATTACCGTATCTCAGTTCCGAACTTTTCATCCCAACCGCCTGACAGGCTTTCACTTTACTAGCCACGTAAGTTTCACTGGCACCGTCATTTCCTACAAGCACAGCCACCAAATGAGGAACTTTCTTTCCCTCCGCCACAAAACGAGCCACCTCGTCCGCAAGTTCCTGTTTTATTTGTGCTGCAATCTTTTTACCGTCAATAATTTCCATCTAATTAATTTTAAATTTTAGATTTTAAATTTTAAATTCTACAAGTCAATTTTAAATTTTAGATTTCAGATTTTAAACCCACAAGTCAGTTTTAGTCCCACGTGGTAATTTAAAATCTAAAATTTAAAATCTAAAATTCCTAGCGTCTCCTCATTGGCGCCTTTCCCATCATCTTACCGCCTTTGGACAACATACGCATCATCTTCTTCGATTCGTCAAATTGTTTCAAGAGGCGATTTACATCTTGAATAGTGGTTCCGCTACCCATGGCAATACGTTTTCGGCGAGAGCCGTTCAGCAATTCGGGGTTCTCGCGTTCGGCAGGAGTCATGGAGTGAATGATTGCTTCGACACCCTTGAACGCATCGTCATCAATATCCACGTCTTTCAATGCCTTGCCCACACCGGGAATCATGGATGCCAGATCCTTGATGTTACCCATTTTCTTGATCTGCTGTATCTGGCTCAGGAAGTCGTTAAAATTAAACTGGTTCTTGGCTATCTTCTTCTGCAACTTCATGGCCTCTTCAGCATCAAATTGCTCTTGTGCTTTCTCCACCAAAGAAACAATATCCCCCATACCCAAGATACGGTCTGCCATACGCTCGGGATGGAATACATCCAAGGCTTCCAGTTTCTCGCCCGTTCCGACAAACTTGATCGGTTTGTTTACAACCGTACGAATCGACAAAGCGGCACCACCGCGAGTATCACCGTCCAATTTCGTCAGTATAACCCCGTCAAAATTCAAGCGGTCATTAAACTCCTTCGCTGTGTTCACGGCATCTTGTCCGGTCATGGAATCCACCACGAAAAGGGTTTCTTCCGGTTCAATCGCTTTTTTGATTGCCGCAATCTCGTTCATCATCTGCTCGTCGATAGCAAGACGTCCGGCAGTATCGACGATAACCACGTCTTTTCCGGTAGCTCGAGCTTCTTTCACGGCGTTTTGGGCAATCTTCACGGGATCGTTATTTCCCACTTCGCTGTATACCGGCACCCCAATTTGCTCTCCCAACACTTTCAACTGCTCGATAGCAGCCGGACGGTACACGTCGCAGGCAACCAGTAAAGGATGTTTCCCCCGTTTCGTTTTCAACAGATTCGCCAATTTACCGGAAAACGTCGTTTTACCGGAACCTTGAAGACCTGACATCAAAATAATCGCAGGATTCCCTTTTATATTAATATCGACATGGGTACCGCCCATCAACCGGATCAACTCATCGTGAACAATCTTCACCATCATTTGTCCCGGCTTCACGGCAGTCAACACATTCATTCCCAAAGCCTTTTCTTTCACCGTGTTGGTAAACTCCTTCGCGATCTTATAGTTCACGTCGGCATCCAACAATGAACGTCTTACCTCCTTTAACGTTTCTGCCACGTTAATTTCGGTAATCTTTCCCTGCCCTTTTAAAATCTTAAACGATTTCTCTAACCTATCTGATAGATTCTCAAACATAATTATCAATTGAAAATTATTTCTTTACTCCTAATTTATTCATTCCCCGCAAAATTAGTATTTTTAACGGAAAACACATTGCATTTCATTTTCAATTTTCAATTTTCAATTTTCAATTACTTCCGGCTGATATTTTTTAAAACCACAAACGTTTTATCTATTAAAGAGTTATCCACCACCACGGTAAATTCGTTCGTTGAAGAAATAACTTCAGTCAGGTTGATACCCTCCCACGACAACTCTTTCATGATGCAATAATAAAAACCCGGTTGCAGGATATTTCCCTTGGGCAATTTCAACGTCACGGACGAAAGACCGTTCTGCTTGAAAATACATTGTTCCTCCTTGAAATACTCGTCCACAAGCTCCCCCATCACCTCACTCACGACAAGGTTGGTTTCAAAAACACCCTGCACCATCGTGTAGAACACTTCCTCCCGGCGGGATATGGATTTCAGTACCCGGATATGACAATCAACCAACGTGTTGGAATTTTTAAACGTGTAATCGCACAGGTTACTCCGCAAAATAATATCCCCCATGTTGTTCAGCAACTTTTTCAATTGCACCTGCTCCCGTACCTGCAGGTAAGGAGCCAATCTATTCAATGCCATCACGATCGCTCCCGCGTTAAGCGGTTTCCCCAACACGTTCTCCAATTCCGGCTGAATCTGCCTCGCCAATGCCGAAATATTAATAATCCCGGATGCCAAAGCCTCCGACAAATAAGGTTTATGTTTTATGATTCCTTCTACTGCTTGTGCTACACTCATCATGTTAATTGAAAATTGAAAGTTGAAAATTGAAAATGATTCTTTCCATAATTAATATAATTCTATCCATTCGTAAGAGTTACCCGTGTAATCCATGTAACGGACAAAATCTTCCAGTTTTATCGCTAAAGACGCGTGGTTATCGTTTGGGTGGAAGGATAACTTCTTTGCTTCCTGCAAATGTTTATCCAGAAAGACATACACGTGATGCTCCTCGTCATTCAGCAACCCGAAAGGGCTTACAGAACCGGGACGCACCCCCAAGTATTTCTCCATACGTGCTTCTGAGGCAAAGCTTAACTTCCCCTGTTTCAGCATTTTTTCTATATCATGAATCGCCATCGCATGGTCGCAATGCAAAATAATCAGATAATGCCTATTCCCCTTGTGATTCCGGAAAAACAGATTTTTACAATGCGTACTGTCCAAATTTTTCCAATACTGTTTCGCGATCTCTATTGTCGGAGCTGCAGGATGTTCCTCGTAATCATACTCTATTCCCAATGCCGCCAACGTTTCATACACTTTTTCCTGTCCAACCTTATCCATTTTAGATTTTAAATTTTAGATTTTAGATTCCGACCGCACAATTCTTACACTCTTTTTTCATCATCACTGAATCATTCCATCGGCATTCACAGAATCTTCTCATTTTTTAGTTTTTAACTTTTATCTTTCTTTCCCCTGCCACGTATCCAACTCCCTCAACCGTTTATCCAACTTCGCCGTGAACTCGAAATTTTTAATTCCCCACTTGGGAGCAATTAAATATTCCGGAGGGGACTGATTAACAAATCGCTCCAAATACACATCCGGACGTATCCGTTCAATCACCTCCACCACGAAATCCAAATATTCTTCTTGTGTATATAATTGGAATGCCGACGGATTCTCGGCGTACTCCTCCGCCATACGGGTATCTTTCACGATCTGCAACTGATGCAATTTCAACACTTGTATCGGTAACTCACACAACCGTACGGCTCCCTCCAACATAGACTCCCGGCTCTCTCCCGGCAAACCGAATATCAAATGAGCGCCAATGGCAATTCCCCGTCCCGCCGTGCCACGTATCGCCCTTTCGGAAGCCGCGAAACCATGTCCCCGGTTCACCCTTTGCAACACTTCATCGTTTACCGACTCCACCCCGTACTCCACGCAAACATAATATTCCCGGGCCAATAGTTCCAAGTAATCCAACACTTCATCATTCACCGTATCCGGTCGCGTGCCAATCACAAGCCCCGCTATCATCGGATGCGCCAAAGCCTCCTCGTACCGTTGTTTCAACACTTCCAACGGCGCATACGTGTTCGAATATACCTGAAAATAAGCTAGATATTTTTGTTTATTGTACTTGTGGCCAAAAAAACGGATACCTTCCTCGATCTGTCGGGTAATACCCTCCACGGCACGGCAATAATCAGGATTGAAACTGTCATTATTGCAAAACGAGCATCCCCCGATACCCTTACTCCCGTCCCGGTTAGGACAGGTAAATCCCCCGTCGATCGACAATTTCTGAACCCTTTCGCCAAAAAGCGTTCGGAAATAGGTCGGGTAGTCATTATATCGTTTTTGATCTCGTTCAAACATTAGTTTATCGCAATAATTAACAGCCCGCGAAAATAAACATTTATTTGTTTAGAATTTAACATCGGACACTATTTTTTATTCACGACAATCATTTTCTTTCACTTTATGAATAATAACAAACGTTCGCGTAAATTTTAACTAAAATCTTCTATTCCATTATTCAAGAAAAAAAACTATCTTTGCACCCCTAAGATAGGAATATTTAACAAAGAATGATCATATAAACAAATTCTCCTGAATGTCAGGAGGTAAACGCAAAAAATCTAACAGAACTATGAGTACGAAGTACGTTTACACCTTTGGCGACGGAAAAGCAGAAGGAAAAGCAGACATGAAAAACCTGCTTGGAGGTAAGGGCGCCAATCTTGCCGAAATGAATCTCATCGGAGTTCCTGTACCTGCAGGATTCACTATCACGACAGAAGTTTGTACCCTTTACAACCAAGAAGGACGCGACTCTGTTATCAAATTAATCGAAAATGACGTGAAAGCCGGTATCGAGGCCACCGAGAAGTTAATGAACGCCAAATTCGGATCAAAGGGAGAAGCATTCCCTCTTTTGGTTTCCGTGCGTTCGGGAGCCCGGGTATCCATGCCGGGTATGATGGACACGGTGCTTAACTTGGGTATGAATGACGACGCCGTTAAAATCGTTGCCGAGAAATCGGGTAATGCCAGATTCGCTTGGGATTCCTATCGTCGCTTCGTGCAAATGTACGGAGATGTGGTAATGGGCGTTGCTGCCGGAAAAGGAGAACACAACCCGTTCGAAGTCGAGATCGATAAATTAAAAGCAGAAAAAAATATTACCAACGACACGGACTTCACCGCCGAAGACCTGCAAGAACTGGTTCGCCGCTTCAAAGGTGTCGTTAAAGCAAAAACCGGTAAAGATTTCCCAACCTGCCCGTGGGAGCAATTATGGGGAGCAATCTGTGCCGTGTTCGACTCATGGATGACGGAACGTGCCGTCCTGTATCGTCAATTGAATCAAATCCCGGAAGAATGGGGTACTGCCGTGAACGTGCAGGCTATGGTTTACGGGAACATGGGTGACAATTCCGCTACCGGGGTTGCCTTCACTCGTGACGCCGCTACCGGAGAAGACATCTTCAACGGTGAATACTTGATCAACGCGCAAGGAGAAGACGTGGTTGCAGGTATCCGTACCCCGCAGGAAATCACGATCGAGGGCTCTCGCCGTTGGGCAAAAATGCAAAATATCTCCGAGGCAGATCGTAAATCCAAATATCCTTCATTGGAAGAGGCTATGCCGACCGCTTACGCGGAGTTGGACGCCGTTCAACAAAAACTGGAAGACTATTTCCACGACATGCAAGACCTTGAATTTACCATCCAAGACGGTAAATTATGGATGTTGCAAACCCGTAACGGGAAACGTACCGGTACTGCCATGGTAAAAATGGCCGTCGATATGTTGGCACAAGGAATGATCGACGAGAAGACCGCACTACTCCGTCTGGAAGCAGCCAAACTGGATGAATTGCTTCACCCGGTATTCGACAAAGAAGCACAATCAAAAGCAAAAGTATTAACCAAAGGATTACCCGCGTCCCCGGGTGCCGCGACAGGACGTGTCGTGTTCTTCGCCGACGAGGCAGAAGAATGGAAAGCCAAAGGAGAAAAAGTAATTCTGGTTCGTCTGGAGACCTCTCCGGAAGACTTGCGCGGTATGAACGTATCCGAAGGTATCCTTACCGCTCGCGGGGGTATGACCTCCCACGCTGCCGTGGTTGCCCGCGGTATGGGTAAATGCTGCGTATCCGGTGCCGGAGAAATCGTGGTAGACTACCACAAACGCACGTTCACAGTGAAAGGCATTACCATCAATGAAGGTGACTGGATTTCATTGAACGGCTCCACGGGAGAAGTTTACTTGGGTAAAGTGGCTACAGCAGAAGCATCTTTGGACAAGGATTTCAAGGCTATCATGGAACTGGCAGAGAAACACACGCGTATGTACGTGAGAACAAATGCCGATACTCCCCGCGACGCGCAAGTCGCTCGTGATTTCGGGGCTAGAGGTGTCGGTCTGTGCCGCACGGAACACATGTTCTTCGAAGGCGACCGTATCGACGCTATGCGCGAGATGATCCTTTCGGACACTGTCGAGGAACGCCGTATCGCATTGGCAAAAATCCTCCCGATGCAAAGAAGCGACTTCGAGGGAATCCTTGAAGCAATGGACGGATTTGGTGTTACCATTCGTTTGTTAGACCCGCCATTGCACGAGTTTACTCCCAATGAGCCGGAATCACAAAAATACATGGCAGAGAAAATGGGTATCTCTGTAGAAGTGGTAAAAGAAAAAGTAGACGCCCTACACGAGTTCAACCCGATGTTAGGTCACCGCGGTTGCCGTTTGGGTATTACCTACCCGGAAATCACCGAGATGCAGGCGCGTGCCATCATCGAAGCGGCTTGCAACCTGAAATTGAAAGGACTGAACCCGAAACCGGAAATCATGGTTCCGCTGGTTGGTACCGTGAAAGAATTGAAACAACAAACTAACATCATCCGTTGCACAGCCGACGTAGTATTCGCTGAAAAGGGCATCAAGGTAGATTATATGGTAGGAACCATGATCGAAATACCTCGCGCTGCTTTGACAGCCGATCAGATCGCCGAAGTTGCTGAGTTCTTCTCATTCGGTACGAATGACTTGACTCAGATGACATTCGGATACTCTCGTGATGACGCCGGTAAATTCTTACCCGAGTACATCAAGAAAGGTATTCTGAAAACCGATCCGTTCGCCGTACTGGATCAAGAAGGTGTTGGTCAATTAGTTCAAATGGGTGCCGAAAAAGGACGTTCAGCTAACAGCAAACTGAAACTCGGAATCTGTGGAGAGCACGGGGGAGAACCCTCTTCCGTCATCTTCTGCGACAAAGTGGGAATGGACTACGTGTCTTGTTCACCGTTCCGCGTTCCGATCGCTCGTCTGGCCGCGGCGCAGGCTGCAATTATGCACGCGAAAAAATAAATAAACACATTATTTCTGTTTAAATAAAGGAAGAGGCTGTCTAAAAAGTAAATAGACAGCCTTTTTTTCCATTTTAGAAGGTTGTTCAAAAAGTGCTTAGATGTAAGGCTCTAATTTACAAAGACAGAAACGTAATGTAAAGTTTCTCTGGGAGCGTATAAAGTACGAGACCGAATCTTTGGGAAGCAGGAACGCAGCAGATGAGTACTTTTTGGACACCTTCTTTTCTTTTTCAGTAAAATAATTACAACTCATCCCTAAAAGCCGTGCCCTCCATCTTTCAGCATGAGTTGATTACAATTTCCTTTCATCAGTTTACTTTGGTTTAAGTAAACTTTTCCCAGTGAAAAACCAATGTAATACTATTTAAAAAAGGGATTAAAGCCGGTACAAAGCCGCTTCAAAGACGTTTCAAAGACGCTCGTGAACGTCTTTGAAACGTCTTTGTATCGAAGGTGAAACGTCTTTGTTCCCTTATTACTCCCTTATCTCAACGGCTTCTTGTCGAATATTCTCCGTGCCTAAAAAAAACTACCACAACCCGGAATAAATTTATGCTTGAGTTTCTATCAAAAAATATCCCTAAAAACAACCGGGATATAGTATATGAAAAGCACTCTAAATTACCAATTTTACCGATATATAGCAATAATTTGAGATATATCTAAAAACGATCAATTAATGATACACAAAAATATAATATATTTTTAAAACAGACAAGTCATTTATTATTTTTTTCATTTCTCGCAATCAGAAACTTACATATTTTACGATAATCGACACAATGCATTTCACTGGAAAATCATTTAACGATCGTTTAATGATATTAATAATAATTTGAAACAACCCGAATCATGAAAGTGCGTGTATTTATTTTTACTCTAATAATGCTTTCATTAGCCCGCGTAGATAGCAATATCCACGCGCAAGAACGTTACCATAAAATAGACACGATGAACAATTTCGTGCTTTATTTTAGAATTGACGGGGCAACACTGGACAGTGCATACATGGGGAATAGCGAATCTCTGAAGAAATTGGATGATATCATCAAGAACAAGTTAAGCATTCCCAATCTGGACTCCATCACCATCAAGGCAGCCTCCTCACCCGACGGAAGAGAAAGTTATAACCTGCGCCTATCGGAAAAAAGGGCAGCGTACATCAAGACTTTTATCATGGAAAAATATCCCATGATAAAAAGCGAACTTATCCGTACCCGCCATACCGCTGAAAACTGGGAAGATTTTACCCGTATGATCGAGGATGACAAAAATATCCCGCACCGGGAGAAAGTACTCAAAATCATTCGTTCCGATCGGGAACCGGACGCGAAAGAATGGTTAATCAAGATACTGGAGAAAGGGGAAACTTGGCGATATATCAAAAAGCACTTCCTGCCGGTGTTACGCACGGGAGCCGTTTGCGTGATTTATTACAAGCAGGAGTTCATCCCGGAGGAACCAAAAGAGGAGCTCCAAGTAGAGGAAGTAGTTACTCCTCCCGCCGAGCCGGAACCGGAGCCGGTAGCGCCACCCGTGATCATCACGAAACCCCTGTTCGCCATCAAAACGAACTTACTCTATGACGTGCTTTCAGCCGCGAACCTCGAGATAGAGGTACCCATCGGGAAACAATGGTCGGTAGCGGCGGAAGGCATATTCCCGTGGTGGAAAGCTTCGCGAGCCGACTGGACGATGCAGCTATTGGCGGGACACGCCACGGTGAAATACTGGTTCGGGGACCGCGACGCGCAAGAGGTGCTCACGGGATGGAATATAGGGCTGTACGGCGGTGTCGGGAAATACGACCTGCAATTCTTCGATAAAGACGGGGAACAAGGCGATTTCTTCGACGCGGGAATCCAAGGAGCCTACGCCCACAAGATCGGCAAATGCTTCCGCATGGAGTACAGTCTCGGCGTGGGTTACTTGCAAAGAGATAGCAAGAAATACGATAAAGCGAACAACACGATGCACGGGGACATTAAAGTTTTCAGGTATCCATGGGAAGTCAAAAGACGGCAATGGTTCGGACCCACGTCCGCGAAAATCTCACTCGTGTGGTTGTTAAACAAAAAAACAGTAAAGAAAGAAGGAGGTGTGAAATGAGAAATATAGCTTATATCGCGGGGCTTTGTTTCGCTCTTGCCTGTTCCTCTTGCGACAGAGACAGGCTGTATTACGCCACGGAAGAACAGGGGTTCGTACGCCTGAACGTCAACTGGCAGCCGGCACAACTGGAACCGAACGGGATATCGGTCTACGTGTTTGACCGCGAGAACGGGAAAGCTGTCGGCAAATGCCGGGTATGCAGTGACCCAAACACGATTGACATCGCCCTCCCCGTGGGAAAATTCGACCTGCTGCTCGTCAACAACACGGAAGAGGAGCTGGCTGCAATCAACTTCACGGACATCGATAACCTGTCAACATTCAAAGCCTGCCTGGCGGCTAACGAAGAACCGCTATACTCGAGCCTGCTCTCGAAAGCGGAAGGGACTGCCAGAAGCGCCTACCTGACGGAATGCGACATCCTCGCTAGTGCGCTAGCGAGGGAGATAGAGATCACCCCGCGAGACATCCACTATTTCAAGGAGAAACCGGCGGCAGGGACGCACGAGATAAGCCGCACCGTCGAGGTCACCCCGGAACGGCGGACGGAATTGATCGATATCGAAATCAAGGTGACGAACATCACGTCGACGGCAGGGGCGCCGCGTACCCACCTGACAGCCATGTGCGAGGGCGTGAACCTCGAAACGGCATCCAAATACGGGAACAACGTCACGCACGAGTTCGTGCTGAACAACAAACGCGTAGACCCCGACAACTACAAGGTAGGCACGATATCGAAAAAACTGATTGCATTCGGACCGGAACAGGAGAACGACGCTTGCGTCAACAGGCACCAGCTCATCATGCACTTCGTGCTGGTGAACGGGGAAACCCACACCGTCACGCTTAACGTGCACGATTTGATAGAAACGTCGCACGACGGCACTCAACGCGTTCACAAGATCAGGGCGGAAATCACTCTCCCGGAAGCTATCGGTAACGGTGAGGGAGTATTCCACCCCGACATCGAGGAGTGGGAAGAGATTGAAACGGAATTACCAATTTAAGTTTAGAATAAATATTTACTCATTTCTTAATTTGTTTTATCATGAAGAAAAACTTATTGTACGCACTAACAGCGGTAGCCATGCTTACCGGTTGTGCCAAAAGCGATGTTGTTGATTCGGAAATCAACAAAGAAAGTAACCTGATCGGGTTCTCGACCTACAAGAACATATCGAGAGGTAACCCGGTGGATAACAATACCGAATTCCTGACAAAGGACAACACGTTCGGTGTAACCGCGTTTGTCAACATCGAGGGGGGTGACTCCCCGTACATGGGAACCGCCACTGAAGGAATCAAGATTATATCCGATGGTACAAAATGGACGTACGCGAATACTTCTAATCAAGCATACTGGCCTACAGAAGCGCTTGATTTTTACGCTTACGCCCCGTATGGGAATACAGCTATCACGGCGAAAACATTCGACAAGACAAACGGCTTAACATTAACCTACACCGTGCCTGACGCGGAAACAAGCCAGGTGGATTTGATGTACGCATTGGCTATCGGGAAAACAAAAGAAGAAGGCAACACCGTAACCCTGCCATTCAAGCACGCCTTAACCCAGGTGCATTTCAAGGTCGGGACTAAAACCACGAACTTAAAAGTGGATATAGCTGAAAACGGTATCCAGATTCATAACTTGAAAAACAGTGGAAGTTTCAACACGAAAACCGAAACATGGACACTAGATGCAACAACCGCGGCATATACGGTTACTTCAGACGCAGTAACGGGAAATTATACTGATGGTACCGAAGCAAATCCCTATACCAAAATCGGAAGTGATGATAAAGCCTTGATGTTGTTACCTCAAGGATTCGTGGCAGGTGATGGAGAAAACACGGGAGCCTACCTGACAATCTCTTGCAAAATCTATCAAGTACTTGCTAATGGGGAAACCAAAGTCTACTTGCATGGTAGCGAAAGCGCATTCGCAGATGTTACAGTCGGAATCTCCAGTGCTATTTCTTACACTGAAGAAGGAGAGCAATCCACTAGTGAAATTTGGCTAAGAAACAAGAAAGTGACTTACAACTTGTTGTTCGGTGCCGGTGATGGCGTTTTATTCCCTATCGAATTCGCAACCACGGTTGAAACATGGGAAGACGCTGATGGTGGTGTCATTGAACCCAAATAAGGTACAAATATTCTACAACCCCTAGCCTAACGGCTCACCCGGTGGCGGTTGAATGTCCGCCCCCGGGTACTAGTAAAAACTCAAAAAAAGTCAAACGATGAAAAGAAGAGAATACATTTTATTGTCGGCTGCATTACTGATCGCGTTCACATCGTGCGACAAAAGCATGAACCACACGGACCCCGTCACCGAAGGTGATAAAATAGATTTTGTTGCCGCGGGAACCGGCGAACCTTTTATCTCGCCCCCCCTCGGCAGAGGTAGCGAAACAAATATCGCCACGATGCAGGACTTCGGCGTGTATGCTTACTACGCTGCCGACGGGACATTCACCACGGCGTTAAGCCCCAATTTCATGTGCAACACGCGGATAACGAAAAGCGGTGATGCGTGGGGATATACCCCGGTCATGTATTGGCCCAACAGCGGCACGGTTTCATTTTTCGCCTATTCGCCCTATGCCGCCAAGGGCGACGCTAACATCGGCTTAAGCTCCGGCTTTGCCGACGCGGGCTATCCCCGGCTGACCTACACGGTACCGGATGCGGTGAAAGCGCAACATGACCTGCTGGTGTCCGTCCCCCTGCTCGACCAAACGAAAGCGGACGTGCCCGCCGGAGGAAAACTGACTCTGGCGTTCAAGCACACGCTCGCCTGCGTGGTGTTCCAAGCCAAAATGACAGCCGCACGCGAGCTTCCGGTGAAAGTGACATCCATCACCCTCGGGCAACTGAAAAACAAAGCCGACTTCGCTTACGGCGACACCCCGGGAACATTCTCGTGGACGGCAACCGCCGACGCCGCCGACAAATCCTACACGCTCGGCATCGCCAACAGCCTATTAGCGGACACGGATATCTCTGAATCTTCCAGTTACACTTCCATCTCCCCTGCCGACTCGCGCTTGTTGCTATTACCCCAAGACATAGACGCGGGTGACGAAATCACGGTAACGGTGGTCTACACGCTTGCCGCGGGAGAAACCAAGACCGTAACCAAAACCGCCCCGCTAAGCGACCTTATAAAAAAAGAGTTGGAAGCGGGAAAACGCTATTCAATAAACATCCTCGTTTCTGCCCTGGCAGACGTCACGCTAACATGCACGGTAGAAGAGTGGACCCAAAAAACTGTTAATGTGCCCGATTTCAAATAAAAGAAGATATGAAAAAGTATATATACCTGTTATGTGTTTTGAGTTTCGTTTTAACTGCCTGCCGGGACGATAAATTCGGCTCGGAAGAAAGTAGCGGAAGCGCGGCGTTAAAATTGAAGTTCAACACCTCGAACAATATGTCGAGAGCCGTGTCGAGTGACGAGGAAGAACGACGGATACAAAATGCTTACGTGTTTATCTTCAACCAGGACGGGACAAAAGCGTTCGGACGATTTTACGACGGGATCAACCAACAGAACACGCATCAAATCGAGATAAAAGACATCCCCGCCGGAAGCGGTAAAACCATAGCCGTCATAGCCAACATCAACACGGCAATTTTCGACCTGACGACAGCAACCCTGGACGCGATAACCACGCAACCCGATTTACTGGCATTGACTTCCCGTATGCAAGACGGGTTCATCGAGAGGGGTTCCCAATTCCTGATGAGCGGAACGACAACTGCCGACTTAACCGCTAACACCACCAACCCGGTAAACGTCCCCTTGAAGAGAGTGGACGCCAAAATCCGTTTCAACGTGACGACAGCAGAGGGGGTGACCTTCACCCCGCTCGACTGGCAAGTCGTGACAGTACCCCAAGTCGTGAACGTGCTCCCGACCGAGGTGCAAGGACAATTTGAATTCGAGGGCAATTATTTCAACAGCAATTGGAACAACTTTGAAATCACGGCAACGAACACCAACACCTTCGCGTTCTAC